>JAGTRV010000325.1 GCA_018262245.1 Pseudomonadota bacterium
CTCGGCCTCCCCGCTGAACAACATGCAGGTCGTTGTCCGCCTGCCTGTCGACGCCGAAGGTACGCAGTTCAAGGAGCACAAATCGGCGCTGTTCAACCTGGGGGGCAGCCAGACCCAGCTGATCCCCGTCATCGTGGGAGGCTACGCAACTCTTCCCGGCGCCCCGAAAGCGATGGTCGGCGTGGAAATTTCGGGCGAAAGCGAATTGGCCAAGGTTGCCCGCGAGCAGACGGTCAGCGTTACCGACGGCGCTCTGGTCGTTGGCATGGCCACCGACGCATTCACTCGCGGAGGAACCGGCAAGATCCGGCTGACCATCGAGAACACCAGCGATGTCGATATCGAGCTGCTGACAGCGACCGGCAACGGGAGCAATCCGTCCAACGAATTGCGCTTCAAGATCCTCGATACCGACGGCAACGTTCTGGCAACGCAGCCGTACAAACAGATCTTCGGCGCCAACGTCGT
Organism: Pseudomonadota bacterium; assembly: GCA_018262245.1. Lineage (GTDB taxonomy): Bacteria > Pseudomonadota > Gammaproteobacteria > Burkholderiales > Rhodocyclaceae > Azonexus. The sequence continues at coordinate 469 of JAGTRV010000325.1, forward strand.
CACGCTCACCAACGGATTGACCGTCGCGCGGATTGCCGCCGGTGCCAGCTATACCTCCGACGTCTTCGAACTGAACGTCCCGGCGGCAAGTCTCGGCAGCATCCGTGTCCGGCTCGAAGTGGACAAGCTGCGCTACCACAGCGGCCAGGACGATGAAGTCATCATTGCCGGCCACGGCTCGGAAAAAACCGTTTCGTTGAGCGACACCGCCTATATCGGCGAAGTCACCGATATCAGCCCGCTCACCTCCTTCGGCGACGAAGACATCGTGATCAAGGGTCGTGCGCTCGACCGCACGACCGGTGCGCCCATGCCGGGCACGCGGCTCAAGCTGGTGCTCAACCAGCAAGGCTTCGAGCGCGCCTTCAGCGTACTGACCGACGCCACGGGCAGCTTCAGCCATGTATTCAAGCCGACCCTGACCGATGCCGGTCTGTACAAAGTCAGCGCCGTGCATCCGGATATCACCGACCGGCCGGAGCAGAAGTCCTTCACCATCAATCGCATTACCGTGACACCGACGCCGTACAAACTCGATGTGGCCCGCAACTACGCATTCAGCATCCCCCTCGTCGCCAAGGCCGGCCTCGGCACGTCCGCCACGAATCTGCGGCTGGCGCTCGATGCCGGCGCCCATCCCGGCGGGCAGGCGCCGGCTGGCATCACGCTGCAATTCCCGGCCCCCGTTTCGCTGGTCGAACGGCAAAGCCTGAACATTCCTGTCGAGTTTTCCGCCAACAATAACGCGCAACCCGCGGGTAGCCTGGTGTTCAACGTCATCAGCGACGAACATCCACAAACCCCGATCGCCCAGGTAACGGTCAACTACACCCTGTCGGAAGCCAAACCCTACCTTGTCGGCACGCCGAGCATGGTTGAAACCGGCATGGCGCAGGGCAGCAGCCAGATGGAAACCGTCACCGTCCAGAACAAGGGCGTGGAAGACGCGCTCAATCTCAAATTCACCCTGGTCAATGCCAACGGTGGCGACGTTCCCTCGTGGGTCAGCATCACCAACTCGCCGGATGGCACCCTGCCCATCGGAGAAAAGCGCAACATCGATCTCGCCTTCGCGCCTCCGGCGGGAGTCCAGGAAGGCGTTTATACGTTCAAGCTCAATGTGCAGGGAAGCAACGTACCGCTGCAGTCGATGAACGTCTATGCCAGCGTCACCCAAAGCGGGCAGGGGAATGTTCTCTTCAAGGTTTCGGACATCTACACCGCCACGCTGGACAAACAGGGCAAGCTCATCGCCGGCCTGGCCAATGCCACCATCACCGTGCAGAACGAGGATGTCCCCACGATCAGCCACCAGATGGTCAGCGACAGCCTCGGCGAAGCCCTGTTCCAGAAAATCCCGGCCGGCCGGTACACCTACCGAGCCAAGGCAGCCAACCACCAGGAACTCGGCGGGCGCTTCCAGATCAAGCCGGGCGTGACGGCCAACCTGCCGGTCTTCCTCGACTACAACCTGGTCACTGTGGAATGGAGCGTTCGCGAGATCACCATCCAGGACCGCTACGAGATCACCTTGAATGCCACCTACGAAACCGACGTTCCGGCGGCTGTCCTGGTCATGCAGCCGGCCAGCGTCAATCTGCCGAAAATGAGTGTCGGCGACGTCTATTACGGCGAACTGACCTTGACCAACCATGGCCTGATCCGGGCGGACGACCTCAAGATGACCTTGCCGAAGAGCGACGCCTACTTCCGGTACGAGTTCCTCACCGAAGTGCCGCCCAGCCTGCAAGCCAAGGAACGCATCACCCTGCCGTATCGCGTGATCGCCCTGCAGTCGCTCGATTCGGCGGGTAGCACTGGCGGCACTGGCGGCACTGGCGGCACCGGCGGCACTGGCGGCACCGGCGGCACCGGCGGCACCGGCGGCATCGGCGGCATCGGCGGCACCGGCGGCACCGGCGGCACCGGCGGCACCGGCGGCACCGGCAGCACCGGCAGCACCGGCAGCACCGGCGGTTGCTACAACTACAGCACCCAGGTTCTCGTCGGCGGCTCCTACGTCTGCAAGAACGGCACCATGGCCTATTGCAGTGCCAGCTCCACCTGGTTCTCCGTGAGCAATACCAACTGTCCTGGAACTACCGGTGGAAGCGGCGGTGGTGGCGGCTGGGGCGGTGGCGGCTGGGGCGGCGCTGGCGGCTCCTATCAAAGCGTTCCGGGGCTGCCGCCCTGCACCAAGTGCGGTGGCATGTGCTGCGGCCCGATGGGCGGCAATTCCGGGGGCGGTGGCGGCGAATGAACGGCAACGAGACGCTCCACCCGACCCCTCTCGAACGATTGACGATTGAACCGAAAAAAGTTGAAGCGATGAGCCCTGAAGCCCTCTCTGCCCCGCGCTGGCGTCGTTTGCATGCCGCCATGCTGATCACGTTGGGGGTGCTTTCGCTCCTCCCCCTTCCAGCGCAATCCCAGGTCAGCCTGCCGAACGGCACGCCGAGCGAAAGTGCCGTCGACCTGCGCGTCAAAGTGCTGGGCGGCACAGTCACCATCGACCGCCAATTCCACGAAGGGCGCTGGCAGCTCAACCTCCGCTGGCGCCCGGCCGTGCTCTCCGGCGAACCGCAAGTACAAGGCACCTGCACCGCCTACCCGGCCATCATCGTCCAGGAC
>JAGTRV010000144.1 GCA_018262245.1 Pseudomonadota bacterium
GGGCGACATCGCGGCCCGGCGGGGTGCCGAACATGCGGCGATATTCGCGATTGAATTGCGAGGGGCTTTCGTAGCCGACGTGATGCGCCGCCGAGGCGGCATCGGTATCGCTGACCAGCATCAGACGGCGGGCTTCCTGCAGGCGCAATTGCTTCTGGTATTGCAGCGGCGTCATCGCCGTCAGGGCCTTGAAATGATGGTGCAACGACGAATGGCTCATGTTCGCCAGGCTGGCCAGCCGTTCGATGCTGAGCGGCTGGTCAAGGTTGGTTTTCAGCCAGCCGATGGCGCGGACAATCTGGTGGCTGTGGCTGCCGCTAGCCGCCGCCTGGCGCAGGCGCGAACCGAGGGGGCCGGCGAGCAGGCGGTAGAGCAGTTCGCGTTCGATGATCGGGGCCAGTACCGGGATGTCGGCTGGAGTATCAAGCAATCGGACCAGACGTAATGCGGTGTTCTGGATGTCGACACTGAGCAGGCCGACGGCAATGCCGCGATCGACCGCATCCTGAACCCGGTTTTGCGGCATGGCTGCCGCCAGTTCGTTGATTTTCAGCGGGTCGATGCTGAGCGCCAGGCCAAGGTAAGGCTCGGCGGATGAGGCTCGGGTGATGCGCGAGAACATCGGCAGGTCAACCGAGGAAATCAGGTAATGGCGGGGGTCGTAATCGTAGGTGTCGTCAGCGACGGTAATGCGTTTGGCGCCTTGGGCCATCATCGCGAAGACGGAAGTCATGATGGCGCAGGTCGGCACTTCGGTATTCGATCCGCGGAAAAGCTTGACGCCGGGAATGGCTGTGTCAAAGGCGCCATCAGCTTGGCAGTGGCGGCTGATGATGGCGGCGAGTTCTTCGCGCTGGCGAGCCAGTTCGGCGTCATTCATGGCGGTGGAATTATTTTGGCGGAGCATGGTCAGAACGTCAGTATCCATGACTGGAGAGTAGCTGTTTTGGCGTTGTCCGGCGAGAGGCTAAGAACAGACTCTGGAGGATCAGGCAATAAGTTTGCACGATTGGGTTATCGGCTGCCCAGTCGCATCGCCCACACTATTCGCATAAACAGCGGCCTTCACGTTTGCCGCTGTTCCCTTTTTGACGAGGAGCTTGCAGATGATCAAACTGACTATTAACGGCAAGGCACATCAACTCGATGTGGCCCCTGATACGCCGCTGCTTTGGGCGCTGCGCGACACCCTGCAGATGACCGGAACGAAATATGGCTGCGGTCAGGCCTTGTGCGGCGCCTGTACCGTGCATGTCGATGGAACGCCGGTGCGCGCCTGTACGACGCCGGTTTCAGCGGTGGTTGGCCGCAAGATCAGGACCATCGAAGCCGTTGATACCGAGCGCGTCGGCAAGGTTGTCCAGGAAGCCTGGCGCAAGCTCGATGTCGTGCAGTGCGGCTACTGCCAGTCCGGCCAGATCATGAGTGCCGTCGCGCTGCTCAGTCAGAATCGCAAACCGACCGATGCCGACATCGATAACGCCATGTCGGGCAACCTGTGCCGCTGCGCGACCTATGTGCGCGTCCGCGCTGCCATCCACGAAGCCGCCAAGGCTTTGGCCTGAGGAGTCTGAACATGAGCAAAATCATCATTGAAAACCTCAGCCGCCGCCGTTTCCTGCAAGGCAGTGCCGGCCTGACGCTGGGCTTTTGCCTGCCGGTGATGGCTGCCGGTGCCGCCGGAAAATCCGGGGTCGTCGCGGCCAGCACGGCGAGTTTCGAGCCGAACGCTTTCTTGCGCATCGGTGCCGACAACAGCGTCACCGTCATGGCCAAGCACCTCGAAATGGGGCAGGGCACCTACACCGGCCTGGCCACTATCCTGGCCGACGAACTCGATGCCGACTGGGCGCATGTTCGCGTCGAAGGGGCGCCGGCTGATGCCAAGCGCTACAACAACACTTTCTGGGGGCCGGCGCAGGGCACCGGCGGCAGCACGGCGATGGCCAATTCCTGGGATCAGATGCGCAAGGCCGGGGCAAGCGGGCGAGCCATGCTGGTTTCGGCTGCCGCCAAGCGCTGGAATGTTGGTGCAGCGGAGATTGTCGTGCGCGACGGCATCGTCAGCCATGCCGGCAGCGGCCGCAAAGCCAGCTTCGGCGAACTGGCGCTCGATGCCGCCAATGAAACCGTACCGACCGAGGTCAAGCTCAAGGACCCGAAGGATTTTCGCCTGATCGGCAAGCAGGCCAAGCGCAAGGACAGCGCGGCCAAGACCAATGGCACGGCGCAATTTACGCAGGACGTTTTCCTGCCCGGCATGCTGGTTGCCGTCGTCGCCCATCCGCCGCAGTTCGGTGCCACCGTGAAGTCCTTCGATGCGACCAGGGCGAAAGCGATCAAGGGCGTCGTCGATGTCGTGCAGATTCCGCAGGGCGTTGCCGTGCTGGCCACCGATACCTGGAGCGCCAAAAAAGGGCGCGATGCCTTGTCGGTCAGCTGGGAAGACAGCAAGGCCTTCAAGCTGGGCAGCGATGAAATTCTGGCCAAGTACAAGGACATGGCCAAGCAGCCCGGCCTGGTTGCCAAGCAGACCGGCGACACGGCAAAAACCTTTGCCGGCGCCGCCAAGGTGGTCAGCGCCTCTTTCGATTTTCCTTACCTCGCCCATGCCGCGATGGAGCCGATGAACTGCGTCGTCCAGCTCAAGGCCGATGGCTGCGACGTATGGAATGGCGAGCAGTTCCAGACTGTCGACCAGGGCCGGGTGGCTGTGCTGTTCGGCCTCAAGCCGGAACAGGTCAAACTCAACATGCTCTATGCCGGTGGCAGTTTCGGGCGCCGGGCCTGTACGCATTCCGACTATGTGATGGAGGCAGCGCATATCGTCAAGGCGATCAACGGCAAGGCACCCGTCAAGCTGGTCTGGCTGCGCGAGGACGACATGCGTGGCGGCTACTACCGGCCGATGTTCCATCACGCGTTGGAAGCCGCGCTCGATGGCAGCGGCAAGCTGGTCGGCTGGCATCACCGGCTGGTCGGTCAGTCGATCATTACCGGTTCGCCTTTCGAAGCAATGCTGGTCAAGGATGGCATCGACCACGTTTCGGTCGAAGGCGCATCTAATTTGCCCTACGCCATTCCCAACCTGCTGGTCGATCTGCACACGCCGACCGATATCGGCGTACCGGTGCTCTGGTGGCGCTCGGTCGGCTCCTCGCACACGGCTTACTCGACCGAGGTTTTCCTCGATCAGGTCGCGGCAGCGATGGGCAAGGACCCGGTGGCCCTGCGCCTCGAACTGCTGACCGAACACCCCAAGCACGCCGGTGTGCTCAAGCTGGCGGCCGAGAAAGCGAACTGGGGAACGCCGCTCAAGGCCGCCGCCGGCGAACGGCGCGGCCGTGGCGTGGCCGTGCATGAGTCGTTCAACTCCTTTGTCGCCCAGGTGGCGGAAGTAACGGTCAAGAAGGATGGCTCGATCAAGGTCGACCGCGTGGTTTGCGCGGTGGATTGCGGCACGGCGATCAACCCGGACAACATCCGCTCGCAGGTCGAAGGGGCGGTCGGCTTCGCGCTGTCCGCCGCCATGAGCGGAGAAATTACGCTAAAGGCCGGACGCGTCGAGCAGGGGAATTTCGATACTTACCCGCTGCTGCGTATCGGTGACATGCCGAAGGTCGAGGTGCACATCGTGCCTTCAACCGCCGCCCCGACTGGTATCGGCGAACCAGGCGTGCCGCCGCTGGCTCCGTCCGTGGCCAATGCCATCGCCGCCGCCACCGGCAAGTTCCTGCACAAGATGCCGTTCAATACTGCCGAGCTGGTGGCCTGACATGGACAGCCTGGATACGCAGGTTCTCGACGCGGCCCGCCAGTGGGCGGCGGCCGGGCACCGTTTCGCGCTGATCACCGTCGCCCGGACCTGGGGTTCCGCCCCGCGGCCACCGGGCGCCTGGATGATCCTGCGCGACGACGGGCAGGTGCAGGGCTCGGTCTCCGGCGGCTGCATCGAGGATGACCTGATCCGCCGGGCGGCTGCCGGTGAATTCACCGGTACGGCGCCACGCCTGCTGCGCTACGGCGTGACGGCCGACGAGGCCCATCGCTTCGGTCTGCCTTGCGGCGGCACGCTGGAACTGGTGCTCGAACCGGCCCCGGATGCAGTCTTGCTCGAACAGCTCGCCCAGCGCATCGGCACCGGCCAACTGGTGCATCGGCGGGTCGCGCTGGCGAGCGGTGCCGTCACTCTCGAAGGCGGTAGCGCCGGCGACAGCCAGCAGTGGGATGGCCAGACGCTGGTCACCCTGCACGGCCCGGCCTGGCGGCTGCTGATCATTGGTGCCGGGCAGATTTCCCGCTATCTGGCGACCATGGCGCAGGCCCTCGGCTATCGCGTCTACATCTGCGACCCGCGTAGTGAGTATGCCGATGGCTGGGATGTTCCCGGCACCGAGCGCGTCGCTGCCATGCCCGACGATGCGGTGACCGAGCTCGGCCTTGATCCGCGCAGTGCTGTCGTTGCGCTGACCCATGATCCCAAGCTCGATGACCTCGCCTTGCTTGAAGCGCTCAAGTCGCCTGCCTTCTACGTAGGTGCGCTGGGTTCGCGGGCTAACAACCGCCAGCGTCGCGAACGCTTGCTGCAGTATTTCGATCTATCGCAGGCCGAGGTCGACCGGCTGCATGGTCCGGTTGGCCTGCCCATCGGCAGCCGGACCCCGCCGGAAATTGCCATCTCCATCCTGGCCGAGATGACTGCTGTAAAAAACGGCCAGAATTCGCCGTCGACCGAAGCCGTCGCTGATGCCTACGCCTGCCGCGTCGCATGAGTGAAGTCGTCGGCATCCTGCTCGCCGCCGGCAGCAGCCGGCGCTTCGGTAGTGATAAACGGCTGCATCCGCTGGCCGATGGCAGGCCGATGGCACTCGTCTCGGCGCTGAACATGGCGGCCGTTTGTGCACGAACCATCGTTGTTATCCGTCCTGGTGACACGGCGCTGGCCGGCCTGCTGGCGGCAGAGGGGCTGGAAACCGTCATTTGCGCCGAGGCGGAGCAGGGGATGGGGCATAGCCTGAGCAGCGGCGTCGCAGCCAGCGTCGATGCGGCCGGTTGGCTGATCGGGCTGGCAGACATGCCTTACATTCAGCCAGCGAGTTACCACATCGTCCTGCACGCGCTGCATGACGGCGCCCGCATCGCCAGGCCGTTGTTTGCGGGGCAAATGGGGCACCCGGTCGGTTTCGGCGCCGACTGTCTGCCCGAGCTGCGAGCATTGACTGGCGATCATGGTGGCAAGGCCATCATCGAGGCGCATCGCGGGTGTCTGGTCGCCTGTCCGGTTGATGATTCCGGTGTTCTTCGCGACGTTGATCGACCGTCCCAAATCGGGCTTGCAGCCACTCCGCCAAATTCATTTTCGAGCTAGTCCGCACCCCGGCCAAGGCTGCGCCCACGGAATATCTGGGCTATCATTCTGCAATTGCCAAGGACTAAAGCGATGAATCCGAAACCCCTGACTGATGCCGATCTCGACCGGCTTGAAGAACTGCTCGAAGCCGAAGTATTCCAGGGCGAGGCCATGCGTCTCGATGAAATCCAGGCCATGCTCTGCGCTGTGGTCAGCGGTCCGCAACCGGTCGCCCCGGCTGTCTGGCTGAGCGAAGCGCTGGGCAAGGGGCTGGAGGCTGGTGGCAACCCGGATGTCGAGGCCGCGCTGGAGCTGCTGCTGCGCCTGAACAACGACCTGGCCGCTGCCTTGCTGGCCGGCGAAACCATCGCCCCGGTGCTCTATCCGCTGGATGAAAAGTGCGAGGACTACGACTACGAAGCCTGGGCCGATTCCTATATTTTCGGTGCCGGCCTGGCCGGTGACTGGTACGAATTGGCCGGCAAGCATGCCGATGACCTGTCCGAACTGCTCGAACCGTTGTTCCTGCTCAATGGCATGCTCAAGGAAGATGCCGAAAAGAGTGGTGAACGCTGGTTTCCGCCGGCTGAAGAAGCCCGTCTGGTCGCCGATATTCAGGAGAACCTGCCGGTCATCGTCCAGACTTTGTACAACTTCTGGCGCAACAAGCGCACCGGCGGTACGGTGCAGCACGAGGATGCCAAGCCTGGCCGCAATGACCCTTGCCCCTGCGGCAGCGGCAAGAAGTTCAAGCAATGCTGCGGCAGCCCGGAAAAGCTGAACTGATCGGTAGCCCCCGACACAGGCTGTAACACCGCTTCGACAAGGGGGTATCGAATCAATTCGGGGCTCCACTCGATAAAAGGCCGTTCATCCGAGGCGGCCACTACGTCAAGTTGTTGATCTGGTGATGTCCAAGGTATAAGCAGAAACGGAACCCAGGCGGGTTCCGTTTTTTATTGTGCCTTGATCAGCCTGGTGAGTTGTCCAGCCACCGCAGCAGCGTCTGGTAAAAGACATCCGGGCTCACCGGCTTGGCGATGAAATCATCCATGCCGGCCATGAAACATCGCGCCTTGTCTTCAGCAAAGGCATTCGCCGTCATCGCCAGGATAGGGGTGGTTGCATATTCAGGGATTAGCCGAATCTGGCGGGCCGCTTCCAGGCCATCCAGATGTGGCATCTGCATGTCCATCAAAATCAGGTCGTAGCGGCCGGCCGTCGCTTTTTCGACAGCCTCCTGGCCATCTGCAGCGAAATCGACTGTCAGTCCGACCTCCTCCAGCAGCACCTGGGCGATTTCCTGATTAATGGGTTCGTCTTCTGCCAGCAGGATGCGTTTGCCGGCATGGTTCTGCCGAATTGTCTGTCCGGCTTCCTCGATGTCTGCCCTGTGTAGAGTGTCGCTGGTCTGCTCAGCCTTGGCGAGGACCGCGGAAAACCAGAAGGTGCTCCCCTGTCCCTCGATGCTGCTTACGCCGACCGTGCCGCCCATCAGTTCGGCAAGCTTTTTGGTGATCGCCAGGCCCAGCCCGGTGCCGCCATATTTGCGCGTGGTCGAGTTGTCGGCTTGCTCGAAGGTGCCGAACAGTTTGGGCAGGATATTGGGTGCTATGCCGACTCCGGTATCTGACACTTCGAAGCGCAGCGTCACACGCTCTTCAGTCTGAGCCTCCTCCTTCACACGCAGGGTGATATGGCCCTGTTCGGTAAATTTCAGGGCATTGGTCGCATAGTTGAGCAGGGCTTGCTGGAGCCGCGTGGGATCGCCCAGGAGAGGGGAGGAAATCGTGATCGGTTCCAGGTTGATCGCAATGCCTAAGGCTCTGGCCCTTTGGCTCAGCATCGAGGCAACGTTTTCCAGCAAACTGCCGACGTGGACGGGTACTGACTCAAGGGTGAGTTTTCCAGCTTCGATCTTGGATAGGTCGAGAATGGCATTAATGATCTCGAGCAGGTGTTTGCCGGCACCTTCGATCTTGTCCAGTTTGTCGGTTTGTTCGGGGCTTAGACCCGAACGGCGCAGGATGTGGGCCATGCCGGTGATCGCATTGAGCGGCGTCCGGATTTCATGGCTCATGTTCGCCAGGAAAGCGCTCTTGGCGATGGTCGCCGTTTCGGCTGCTTCCTTGGCGAGTGTCAGTTCGTGAGTGCGCTCACCAACAAGTTTCTCAAGATGGCGGCGGTGCTGCGTCAATTCTTCATGCGTCGCCTTGATTTCCGAAATGTCGGTGTGCGTGCCACACATTCGAAGCGGCTTGCCCTGCGCATCGCGTTGCATCACCTTGGCCTGGTCGAGAATCCAGATGATGCTGCCATCCTTGCGCAGCATGCGATATTCCAGCCGGTGCATGCTGGCCCGGCCTTCAAGCGCCGCATTGATTGAGTCCCACGCCCGGCTGCGGTCATCAGGGAAGATGAAGTCAGTCCATTGTTGTGTCGTCTGCCGGATCTCATCATGGCTGTAGCCCAACATATTGGCCCAGCGTTCATTGCGAGAAACCGTGCCGGCAGCGATATCCCAATCCCAGAAGCCGAGTTCCGCGCCCTCGAGGACAAAGCGTAGTTGCTTTTCACTGTTTTCCAGTGCCTGCTCAGCCATTTTTTGCTGTGTGGTGTCGTGACCGATGCCGAGTACGCCGACGAGCTGGCTATTTTCGTCAAGCATCGGGATCTTGGTGGTTATCAGCAGTTCGCGGTGGCCGTCGTCGGCAAAAGTGATTTCTTCTTCATTGACCGAGGGGGCTTTCTTTTCCATCGCGGCGCGATCATGGGCCCGAAAGAAATCAGCCAGCGCCTTATCGACAAAATCGTAGTCGGTCTTGCCGACGATTTCCGGCTCGCTCGCGCCGAAAAATTGCTCGAATCGATGATTGCAGGCCAGATAGACGCCCTTGGAATCTTTCAGCCAGATCAGGTCAGGAAGCGTGTTGATCAGCGTACGGAGCATGGAGCGTTCTCGCGTTGCCTCATCCTGAGCGGCTTGCAGCGCCTGCTGCTGTTCAATCCGCTGTTCCTGATCGCGAAAGATCA
>JAGTRV010000326.1 GCA_018262245.1 Pseudomonadota bacterium
GCCGTCATGGCGAGAGGGAATGCCGCGCACCATCATCGAGGCCATGATGATGGGCAAGGCCGTCATTGCCACCGATATCCGGGGTTCCCGGGAGGAAGTCGTGCCCGGGGAAACGGGGCTGCTGGTTCCTACTCGATCTCCGGAAGCCCTGGCCGAAGCGTTTCTGGCCTTGGCGGGTGATCGCCAAAAGGTTGTGTCGATGGGGCTCAAGGGGCGCGAGCGCGCCTTGGCGCTATACGACGAGGCGCAGGTGGTTGCCTTGCAGATTTGGCGAATCGAGCAATTTCTGAATAAAGAACACGTAACGGTATGAAGCGTCTTTTCGATCTGGTTCTGGCGCTCGTCGCCGTTTGCATATTCGCCATTCCACTGGCGGTGGTTGCCTTGCTGGTCAAGGCCACTTCGCCGGGGGCGATCCTGTATTGGTCCGATCGTGTCGGGCGGCACAACCGGATATTCCGCATGCCGAAGTTCCGCAGCATGCGGGTCGGCACGCCGGCCGTCGCCACCCATCTCCTGAACAACCCTGCCGCTCACATGACGCCGATCGGTTCGTTCCTGCGCCGTTCCAGCCTCGATGAACTGCCGCAGGTTTGGAGTATATTGGTCGGCGATATGAGCTTTGTCGGCCCGCGTCCGGCCTTGTTCAACCAGGACGACTTGGTCGCCCTGCGCACCGAGGCGGGTGTTCACGAGTTGCAACCGGGTCTGACCGGGTGGGCGCAGGTCAACGGCCGGGATGAGTTGCCAATTCCACAGAAGGTCGCTCTCGATGTCGAATATCTTCGCCGGCAGAGCTTCTGGTTCGATCTCCGGATCATTTGGCTGACCGCCCTCAAGGTCGTGAGAAGCGACGGCGTTTCGCATTAGTACAGTATGAAAAAGACAATCAAACCGACACTCTTCAGCCTGAACCCGCGGACGCTGGCCGCCTTTGCCTTTGACGTCTGTGCTGCCGGGGGAGCCTGGTTGCTGGCGTTCTGGCTGCGCTTCAACTTCGACACGCCGGCCGAGTTCCAGGGAGTTGCCGTCGGGTCGCTGCTCTGGGTCTTGCCGTTGTTCGCGGCCCTGTTTTATTTTTTCGGGCTGTACCAGGGGCTTTGGCGTTTTGCCAGTATCACCGACCTGCAGCATTTGCTCAGTGCAGTCTTCGTCGGTGCCTTGCTGACCTCGACAGTGGTCGCGATTTTCAAGGTGCCGCTGATTCCACGCTCGGTGCTCGTCCTGCACCCGCTGCTTCTGTCCATCATCATGGGCGGAACGCGGTTTGCCTATCGAAGCTGGAAGGAGCACCGCGTCTATGGTCCGGCCAAGTTGCGCGGACAGCCGGTCCTGATCATCGGGGCGGGCGAGGCGGCCGATTCCCTGCTGCGGGAAATTCATCGTAGCGGTCAGTGGTACGCGGTCGCGATTGTCGATGACAATCCTGGCAGAACGGGGCGGCGTTTGAGAGGTTTGCCCATCATGTCGCCGATCGAAAACATTGGTCCGATCGCGGAAAACCTTGGTGCAAAGCATGCCATCATCGCCATGCCGAATGATAGGCCCGCTCAGCGGCGACGCGTCACGGAACTGGCTTCGGCGGCTGGGTTGACCGTCCTGACCGTGCCTTCGTATGACGATCTGCTGTCAGGGCGTCTGTCGGTGTCCAGCATTCGGAAGGTCGAACTGGAGGACTTGCTGGGCCGCGAAGCTGTGTCGCTGGACGATAACGGCGTGCACGATTTGCTGGGCGGAAATGTTGTACTGGTCACTGGTGCCGGCGGTTCCATCGGATCCGAACTCTGTCGTCAGATTGCCCGTTTCAAGCCTTCGCGACTGGTGTTGGTCGATGCTTCCGAGTTCGCGCTCTACAGCATTGGCGAAGAGTTGAGAGCCTGCCATCCGTCGTTGCAGTGCCAGTCATGGGCTGCTGATGTTCGTGACAAGGATCGCGTCGCGGAGATATTCGCTCAAGAGCGGCCGGTTGTCGTGTTCCATGCTGCTGCTTACAAGCATGTGCCTTTGATGGAAAGCGTCAATGCTTGGCAAGCGGTACGGACAAACGCCTTGGGAACTTACACTGTAGCGAGGATTGCGCGGGATTTCGAGGTCCGAAAATTTGTCCTGATTTCGACTGACAAGGCAGTGAACCCCACAAACGTGATGGGGGCTACCAAGCGGCTTGCCGAGTTGCTTTGTCTGGCTGTCAATGCTGGCCAAGAAACAAAAATTGTGACAGTCAGGTTCGGGAATGTTCTGGGCAGTAACGGAAGTGTCATACCGAAGTTCCGGGAGCAGATAGCTCAAGGTGGACCAATCACCGTAACCCATCCGGATATTGTTCGCTATTTCATGACAATACCTGAAGCTGCGCAGTTGGTCTTGCAGGCGGGTTTGATGGGGAAGGGCGGGGAAATCTTCGTTCTCGACATGGGGGAACCGGTCAAGATTGTTGATCTCGCCAAGGACATGATCCGACTATCAGGACTTTCAGATGATGATGTGCGGATTGAATTTACCGGTTTGCGGCCTGGTGAGAAGCTGTACGAAGAACTACTTGCTGATGATGAAACGACACTAACGACGCCGCATCCAAAGTTGCGAATTGCTCATTTTTCAGATGATTTGTCTGCCGAGGAGTGCGAGGAATTGCTGAACTGGTTGCAGGCTCCTATTCGCCCGACCTCTGAGGTTAAAACCGGATTGCAGAGATTTGTTCCGGAGTACGTTGCTGATTTGGCGGTCTAGGTGTGTAAACCTACCAGGTTGTTCAGTGCGGTGATTCGGAAGATTGGCGGCTGATATTGAAGGCTGGCATGAGGTCTGTGCCTGTTGTAGTGATGCAACCAGAGCGGCAGATGTTGAGCGCGGTGGCTGGGGACTCATTGGTGCGGGCATAGGCCCATTCCCGCAAGGCGGTCTGGATGAAACGCTCTGCCTTGCCGTTGGTTTGAGGCGTGTAGGGCTTGGTCCGCAAATGGTACAGCCCCAGGCGCAGGCAAAGCCGGGCGAAGCGCCAGGATTTGTAGCAGGCACCGTTATCAGTCAGAACCTGCCGGAAGGAGATGCCGAGCGAGCGGTAGTAGCGCAGGGCCGACAGAAAGGCCCGGCAAGCA
>JAGTRV010000327.1 GCA_018262245.1 Pseudomonadota bacterium
ACCTCGGTGGCGGCGTCATCCATTCAGGCGCCGCCGATCTTGCGGTCGACCTGGCGGAAAAGGCAAATTTACCGACCGTGATGACCTTGATGGCGCTCGGCGCAATGCCGGTCGATCACCCGCTGTCGCTCGGCATGCTGGGCATGCACGGCACGCGCCAGGCAAATCTGGCACTCGACGAATGCGATCTGCTGATCGCCGTCGGTGCCCGCTTCGACGACCGGGCGACCGGCAAGGTGGAGCAGTTCTGCCCGCGGGCGAAGATCATCCATATCGACATCGACCCGGCTGAACTGGACAAGATAAAGACGGCCAAGGTCGGCATCGCCGCCGACGTTCGCGATACGCTGACCCGGCTGCTACCAGCCACCGTAGAAAATCAACGCAAAACCTGGGTCGACCGCATCCATGCCCTGCGCCGCCAGTTCCCCTTCCACATGCCCGATCCCGACGACCCGCGTTCGCACTTCGGCCTGATCCGTGCCGTCGCGGCCTGCCTGGACGACAATGCGATCATCGTCACCGACGTCGGCCAGCATCAGATGTGGGCGGCCCAGGCCTATCCTTTGCGCCGTCCGCGCCAATGGCTCACCTCTGGCGGGTTGGGCACGATGGGCTTCGGTGTGCCGGCGGCCATCGGCGCCGCGCTGGCCGAGCCGCAACGCACCGTGATCTGTTTCACCGGCGACGGCTCCATATTGATGAATATCCAGGAACTGGTAACCGCCGCCCAGGAAAACGTCAATGTGAAGATCGTGCTGATGAACAACGAAACGCTGGGCATGGTCCATCAGCAGCAGACATTGTTTTACGGCGAGCGACTGTTCGCCTCGCAGTTCGTCGCGACCCCCGATTTCGTCAGGGTCGCCCAGGGTTTCGGCATCGCCGCCGTCGACCTCGACCAGGCCGGCGACCCGCACGCCGCGCTGGCCGAGGCCATCGACCGGCCCGGTCCCCGCCTGATCCATGCCAGCATCGACGCCGAGCAAAAGGTCTATCCGATGGTGCCGCCGGGCGCCGCCAACCGCGAAATGATCGGGCATTGACATGAACGCCGCCAAACACAACGAAACTGGCGTGATTTCCCGCGCCGTACTGGAAATCGACGTCAATAACCATCCCGGCGTGATGTCGCATGTAGTCGGGCTATTCTCCCGCCGTGCCTACAACGTCGAGGGCATCCTATGCCTGCCGGTCGGCGACCGCAGCCGGTCGCGGATCTGGCTGCTGCTCGACGAAGATGGCCGCCTGGCTCAGATGATCAAGCAGGTCGCCAAGCTGGAGGACGTCATCAGCATTCGCCGCCATGCCGGCGACCATGCGGTCTTTGGTGACATGGAAGGCTTCTTCAAGCCATGAAGCGAGTCAAAATAATGGCCGCAGATTATTGAGGGGCTTGAGGTTGCTCGTGAGGAAGGCTTCCGCCTCATCAAAATCAACATGGTTGCGCTGGCTGGAACGACGGACGACGATATCTGCGCGATGACGGTATTTTGCATGGAGCGAGGGTTCGTCCTTCGCCTGATCGAGGTGATGCCGGTCGGTGAAACGGGTCGTAATGCAGCCTACCTGGATCTCCGCCCGGTTCGAGAGCGCATGCGTGCGCGTTTCGGTTTGATCGACGGAGTGGTCCCGGGCGGTGGCCCTGCTCGTTACTTGGTATCGCCGGATGGGCAATTCAAGATAGGCTTCATAACCCCCATCTCCCAGCACTTCTGCGAAACCTGCAATCGCGTGCGGCTGGGCGTCGATGGCAAGTTACATTTGTGCTTGGGCAAGGACGATGTGGTGGATCTACGCCAACTTCTGCGCTCTGGCTGTTCAGATGGGGAAATCGTGGAAGCGCTATTGGCCGGATTGCGTGCCAAGCCTTGGCGGCACGAATTTCAGGATAAACCGCAACAGGTCGTTCGCTTCATGTCATCGACCGGGGGATAGGGCTGGCAATTGCTTTGCCAATGCGGGCAATATGTTCGTAGAGGTAGGACTTGGTGATAGTTTTTAAATATCGATGCTATGTTGGAAATTTGAAGCGGACTCAATCATGTGCGGCGAAAGCTGAAACGACAACGCGCATATGAAGTTGAGCATCCCGCTCCTGCTGTCGCTAGCTCTGCATGCTGTCCTGGTCGCAGGATGGCAGTTCGACGTCTTGCCCCTTGCGAAGCCCCCTGAAATCATTGAAATCCGGATTGCCTCCCAAATTCGGGAGGAGGTTCAGGAGTTGCCTGCACCACCTCCGCCTGCGCGCGCAAAACAAAAGGCAGCCGCGTCGCACACGACCACATCTCCAAGCAAGGCAACGCCGGCGGCGGAAGCGCGAGCCGTACCAACAAGCAAGACACCTGCCTCGCTAGAGGCACCACCGCCACCGAGTGCTGAGGAGTGGCAACTGGCCTCGACCTACAAGCTCAAGAACAGCAAGCGTTACCGCCACAATTGGGGACAACTGGTGCGCAGCATGATGGGCACAGCTGTCGAGGGCCCCGGACAGGGCATGGTGCGTTTCCGTATTGAGATTGCCCCGGATGGCACACTCGCCAACGTCAAGGAACTCTGGTCCACTTCCGAGAATGCATCGAAACTGGCGTGGCAGGCCATTAAATCTTTGCCACCACTACCACCCACCCCAACCGGCCAGCCCCTGGTATTCGAGCGGACGATTTCCTTCCTGCCTTATGAGACTGGTTGGCCGCCGAGTTATACCCTGGACTGCCTGCCGGACCCGCCAGCGTTCAAAAATCCGTTTGCCTGGGATGGTAAATCACCGCAAGAACAGGTCAAACGGCAGGTACCGAGACGCGCGGCGTCCGAGGCGTTACAGGAAAAATGTGTAACAGACTCGACAGCCGATACGATTGAGCAGGAAGAAGGTGAAATGAAGCGCCAGATGGAAATCTATCGCTGGGGACGATGACCGAAAACAGACGGATTACTTCGCCTGAACTGCATGAGTGAAATGGCTGCCTATGGTCGGGTGCCGTTCTATGTTACTGATGAAAGCAGCCATTGGCCGCTGCAAGCGGCTTAATGACTGATAACCGACAAATTGCTGCCCGTTTCTGCTTAAGAGCCCAACGGCAGCAATGGCCGA
>JAGTRV010000145.1 GCA_018262245.1 Pseudomonadota bacterium
AATGAGGCTGGCAAGGCAGTTATCAAACTGGTCGGACGTTTTGATTTCAATACCCACCGCGAGTTTCGCGGCTCCTACGAGCCTTTGGTTAGTGATACATCGGTCCGTTCGGTTGTCGTGGATTTTTCAGGGGTCGATTATCTCGATAGCTCCGCGCTCGGTATGTTGTTGATGTTGCGAGATAAATTGGGAGGCGCCAACAAAGAGGTTGCGCTGACCGGTGTTCGCGGGAACGTTAAGCAGGTGCTAGATATTGCTAATTTTGGTAAATTATTTCAAATCTCCTAAATTTTTTGCCAGATTGGCCGTTAAAGTAGGTTAACGCTTGGTGTTTTTGTAGGGCCGGGTGGGTCGTTGCAGTTCAAGGGTGGCGCTCACTTCGGGCGCGTAAAACAGCCCGATGCGCAACGCACGAGAGGATGACGATGTCTGAGTTATTGAAGAATATTGACGCGAGAACCAAGTTGGCTGGAACCAACAAGCTTGAGATACTCCTTTTTTTCTTGGGAGTAGATCAGCGTACTGGTCGTCGTGAAACTTACGGTATCAATGTCTTCAAAGTACGCGAAGTCATGCGCACTCCAGTCATTACGGCCGCTCCGGATATGCCTTCTTCTGTCGAGGGGATGGTCAGCCTTCGTGGAGCGCTGGTTCCCGTGATTGATCTGGCCAAGTACTCCGGGATCTCCCCGGAAACGCCGCGTGAAATCATGATCGTCACCGAGTACAACGGCCATACGCAGGGTTTTCTTGTCGAAGGGGTTGATACGATCCTGCGGCTGGACTGGAGCAAGATGCGCGTCCCTCCTGAGATGCTGACGTCACAGACGGGGGGGTTGGTGACCGCAGTGACAGAACTCGAAGACAACCGCTTGGTCATGATGATGGACGTCGAAAAAGTCTTGTCCGAAACGACCAGTATCGATAATGAGATCATGTATCGTGGCGTGGTTCCAGTGGACCGTCCCGAGTGCACTGTTTTTTATTGCGATGACTCCAGTGTTGCGCGCAAGCAGATTGAGCGAACGCTCTCTGCCATGGGGGTCAAGGGCATTTCGGCGGTGAATGGCCGTCAAATGTGGGACGAGATGGAGAAAGTCGCCACTTATGCACAGTCCATCGGCAAAACGGCCTCATCAATCATCAGTCTGGTGCTGACGGACATTGAAATGCCTGAAATGGATGGTTACATCCTGACCAAGAAGATCAAGTCTGATCCACGCTTCAATGGCGTGCCGGTTATCATGCATTCGTCGCTATCCGGCATGTCAAATCAGAAGCTTGGCGCATCGGTGGGGGTGGATGAGTATGTGCCTAAGTTTGAGCCGATGCGTTTGTCCGAAACCTTGGCGCGACGCCTGGGCGGGGACGCGTCACCGGTCAGTGTGGCTTGAGATAGCGGGAGTTGGCGATGAACGTCGTTGAAAATAAAAATCTGCTGGATAGTGTCGATGCTCGAACTCGACTGGCAGGGTCCAACAAAATGGAAATCCTGCTGTTCACGCTTGGAACGCGCGAGATTTTCGGGATTAATGTTTTTAAGGTCCGCGAAGTCGGCCGGACCCCTCACATTACCAGGACGCCAAACATGCCGCACGGTGTCGAAGGTCTCATTTCTTTGCGCGGCAATGTGATTCCGGTTCTTTCTCTGGCCCCGTTCATGCATCTTGATACCCAGCCAGGCTTGGGCAAGACGATGATGGTCGCCGAGTATTCGAAGCGCACGCTCGGTTTTCTCGTTCATGATGTTGATCGGATCATCCGTGTCGACTGGGAGCGAGTGAAGGCTCCAGAAAGCGTGCTGACAGCAAATCAAGGTCTGATCACCGCCGTGATTGAACTTGAAAGTGGTGGCTTGGTATCCATTCTCGACGTAGAACAGATTCTGGCCAATGCCTTTGGCGAGGCAATGATTGTCGATATTCCTCCGGCCCGGGTCGACCCGGAAACCAGTGTCTTTTTTGTCGATGACTCCAGCGTGGCTCGTCGGAAAATCTCCGAGGTTCTCGACAAACTTGGCGTGCGCCACAAACATGCCACGAACGGCATGGAGGCTTGGACGCGTCTGCAGGGAATCGCTGCGCATGCATTGCAGATGAACCGCAATATCCGTGACGACGTTCGCCTGATTCTGGTTGACGCCGAGATGCCGGAAATGGACGGTTATGTCCTGACCAAAAATATCAAATCTGATCCGCGTTTTGAAGGGGTGCCAGTGGTCATGCACTCTTCGCTCTCTTCCGAAGCCAATCGTGCAATGGGCAAATCGGTGGGGGTGGACGCGTATGTCGCAAAATTCGATGCTGAGGCGCTGGCAGATACGCTGCGTCCGCTGATTGAACGATAACAACTAGAGCTTCTGGAGTAGTGCATGGCAGCTGATCCAAAAATGAGATTTCTGGTCGTGGATGATTTTTCCACGATGCGTCGAATTGTCCGCAATCTATTGAAAGAACTTGGTTATACCAACGTCGATGAAGCTGAGGATGGCGCCATTGCGCTTCAAAAACTTCAGGCAGGTGGCTTTGAGTTCGTGGTCACCGATTGGAATATGCCCAATATGGATGGCCTGACCCTGTTGCAGACAATTCGCGCTACTCCGAATCTAAAGCATCTGCCAGTCTTGATGATCACCGCAGAGGCCAAGAAGGAAAACATCATTGCCGCTGCACAAGCCGGGGCGAGTGGTTACATCGTCAAGCCTTTTACTGCAGGAACCCTGTCCGAAAAGCTGAACAAGATTTTCGAAAAAATGGGTCAGGCGTAAAGGGAAATCATGTCTGCTAACAACGATTCCGACGACCTTGAAGCGCTCTTCGATTCAATTTCTTCTGACTATGCGCCAGCGCCCGTAGTGGCTCCGCCGCCTGCGCCGGTGATACCTGTGCCCGCCGTTTCTACGGGAGGCGATTCCGATGACCTGGAGGCCTTGTTTGACAGCATCGCTGCCAAAACCCAGGCCGAGCAGACGGTTGCCAAAGGTGGTGACGACGTCGCTCAAGCGGCTTCACCTTCAGGAGAGGGGTGGTCTCAGCAAGAGGCTGTGTTTAATCGAATCGGACACATGGCGCGAGCCTTGCACGATACGCTGGGGCAACTGGGTTACGACAAGCTTCTTGAAAAGACCGTTTCGGCGCTTCCCGATGCCAAGGATCGCCTGACTTATGTGGCGAATTTGACTGAGCAGGCAGCGTGTCGTGTCCTGAATGCGACGGATATTGCCAGTCCATTGGTTGATCAAATCGAACATGGTGCTCGTGCGCTAGGCCAGCGTTGGGACAAAGTCTTTGCCAACGAAATAGGGGTGGAGGAATTCAAGTTGTTGGCCGTTGAAACGCGCGCCTACTTGAATGAACAACTGCCCCGAAAGACTCGTGACACACATGCTCAGCTTACCGAGATCATGATGGCGCAGGACTTTCAGGATTTGACTGGGCAAGTCATCAAGAAGGTTGTCGCCCTCGCTCAGGAGCTTGAGTCAGGCTTGATGAATGTGCTCATTGAAGTTGTACCGGAAACCAAACGTACCGAGGAAGTGGCCAGTCTGATGAATGGCCCGGTAATAAATGCCGAAGGGCGAACCGATGTGGTGGTCAACCAAGAGCAGGTTGATGACCTGTTGGACAGCCTCGGTTTCTGAGGAGGGGCAATATGAGTGATTTTGGCGGAATGGAAGATCTGCTGCAGGATTTCCTGCAGGAGGCCCACGATTTGTTGTCCGATGTGGACAATAAACTCGTCGATCTCGAGAAGATGCCCGATGATCGTGGTTTGCTGAACGATATATTTCGAGGGTTTCATACAGTTAAGGGAGGCGCAGGTTTCCTTAACGCTACGGAATTGGTCACACTTTGCCACCTGACTGAGAATTTGTTTGATCGCCTGCGCAATGGCGAGCTCGAACTAACTCCGGAATTGATGGATGTCATCATGGCTGCCACCAAGGGGGTGCGCGAAATGTTTGGCGAATTGGGGCAGATGGTTCAGCCTCAGGCGGCCGACCCCGCTGTTATCGCCGCCTTGCAAGGCGCGCTGACTGGTGAGGTGCATGCTGCCGCTCCGGTTGCCGAACCCGTACCGGTCGCAGAGCCGCCGCAAGAAACGGTCAGCTCAGCTCCGGGTGAGCCGGACTGGAACCTTCTGCATTCGGCAGTAACCGGTCAGGCGCCAGCAGCTGCGCCACAAGGCGAACTAATTACCAAGGCGGAAGCGGCATCGGCCGAGATCGCGGTTATGCCTGCCACGGCAGTGCCCTCAACGGATGTGGCGCAACCAGCGCCAGCCTCGCCGTTTGGTCGTCGAGCGACTGATAAGCCCGGTGGTCAGCCGGCCAATGCTCGGCGTGTGGAAGAGCGCGCCCGTGAAAACACCATTCGTGTCGATACCTCGCGACTGGATCAGGTGTTGAATCTTTCTGGTGAAATTGGTTTGACCAAGAATCGGCTAACCAGTTTGCGAGCCGATATCCTGGCCGGGAAGAACGACTCCGAAACCTTGCATGCGCTTGATCAAGCGGTCAGTCAGCTTGATTTGCTGGTTTCCGATCTGCAGAATTCGGTCATGAAGACCCGGATGCAGCCGATTGGTCGTCTGTTCCAGAAGTATCCCCGCATTGCCCGCGACCTGGCCCGGCAATTGGGCAAGGATGTCGAGCTGGTGCTGGCAGGTGAGGAGACCGAGGTCGACAAGACCATGATCGAAGATCTGGCGGATCCCTTGATTCACTTGATCCGGAATGCCGTCGATCACGGTGTCGAGATGCCGAGCGAGCGGCAGATGGCGGGTAAACCGGTGAAAAGCCTGGTGCGCCTGGAGGCTCGCCAGGAGGGCGACCACATCGTCCTGATCATTGCTGACGATGGCAAAGGAATGAGCGCTGAACGTATCCGCGCCAAGGCCATCGAAAAGGGCCTGGTTTCGGAAGAGGAAGCGAATACCTTGGACGAGCGTCAGAGTTTGAACCTGATCTTCCTCCCTGGGTTCTCAACCAAGGCGCAGATTTCTGATGTTTCGGGTCGTGGTGTGGGTATGGATGTGGTCAAGACCAACATCCAGAAACTGAACGGATCGATTGAGATTCGTTCTGAGCCGGGCAAGGGGTCGGTCTTCATTATCTCCCTGCCGCTAACGCTGGCTATCTTGCCTGTCCTGCTGGTATTGCTGGGTGAGCAGCCGTTTGCCTTGCCACTGTCGATGGTTCGTGAAATTCTTCCGATTGAGCAGAGCCGTATTCAGGAGGTGGGGGGTAAAGAGACGCTGGTTGTCAGGGGCGAGGTATTACCTGTCATCACATTGGCCCGTTTGCTTGGTTGGCCGCAGAAAAATTACCCGGAGTACGGTGTGTTCATGCAGACGGCCGAGCGGAGTTTCATTCTCGGGGTCGACAGTTTTGCCGGGCGCGACGATGCGGTAATCAAATCTCTGGAGGATTTCCGTCCCAAGGGCGTCGCCGGTGTAACCACGCTGTCGAATGGCCAGATTGTGCTGATTCTCGACATGAAGGAGTTGCTGTCGGATATTGGCCAGCATGCCGACATAGGGTCCGGGATGCGATCACTCGACTTTGTCTGATAAGCGTTGCAAGTCAACGAGTTGAAAGGGGGCTTTGCCCCCTTTTTTCTTTTTGCAGGTTTACTCTGTTGTCATGTGCTTGCGGTCGGCATTTGAGAAACAGGCTAAATAAACTCACGTACCTCTTTAATTTTTCTGGTTTTTTCCTATAATAGCCACATCACTAATCAAAGATGGCTATGGCGGAAGATAGCGACCTCGAGAAAACTGAAGAGCCTACAGGTAGGCGAATCGAGCAGGCCCGTGAGCTGGGTCAGGTCCCCCATTCCCGCGAACTTGCTACGTTTCTGGTTCTGGCTGTTGCCGGTGCGACTTTTTGGATGATGGGCAGCTGGTTCATGCAGCGCTCGCTGGTAATCATGCAGAAAGGTTTTTTTGTCGAATCACGGTACATGCGTGATCCGGACCTGATGCTGCCGCGTCTCGCAGAAATATCGGGCGATGCGCTTTTTGTCTTTTCACCGTTGCTTGGCTTGTTGCTGCTGGCGGCTATCCTGCCTCCATTCTTCCTGAATGCCTGGGTTTTTTCTCCGAAAGCGCTGGTTCCCGATTTGAATCGCTTGAACCCGCTGTCCGGTTTTGGCCGGATGTTTTCCTGGAACAGCCTGATGGAGTTGGCCAAGGCGGTCCTGAAGGCTGTATTGGTCGGTGGTGTCGCCGCGATGCTGATCTGGAAAGAGCGTGACGAGATCTTTGGCTTGCTGGGCGAGCCACTTGAGGTTGGTTTGGCTCATGCCGGGCATCTGGTGTCCTTTTCCTTCCTGATTCTGGTGGCAACTCTGGTGTTGGTTGTCGTCGCCGACGTGCCGTTCCAGCTTTGGCAGTACTTTGACAAGCTGAAGATGAGCAAGGAAGAGGTTAAGCAGGAAATGAAGGAAATGATGGGCGATCCGCACGTCAAGGGTCGTATCCGCAGCCTTCAGATGCAGGCCGCCCGTAAGCGCATGATGTCTGCCGTACCCAAGGCAAATGTCGTGGTGACCAACCCGACGCACTATGCGGTGGCCCTTGCCTATCAGACGGGCATGGGGGCTCCCAAGGTAGTGGCGAAAGGCGTTGGTGCAGTGGCGCTGAAAATAAAAGAAATCGCCAACGAGCATGCGGTGCCGATCATGGAGGCGCCGCCGTTGGCGCGCGCCTTGTACAAACATTCCGAACTGGATACAGAAATTCCCTCCGCCCTGTACAACGCAGTTGCGGAGGTTCTTGCTTATATCTATCAGCTAGCCAATTGGCGTCAGGTGGGCGGCATCTATCCGGTTCCGCCGCGCGATTTGCCGGTGCCCCCAGAACTTGTTCCGGAGGTGGTGTAAATGGCTACCTCATCTCTTAGGATGCAAAACTTTCTGGGGCGCATGAACGTTACCCAGTTGGCAGCGCCCATCCTGATCCTGATGATCCTGGCAATGATGGTGTTGCCACTGCCGGCGTTCGTGCTGGATGTATTCTTTACGTTCAATATCGCAATTTCAGTGCTGGTCCTGCTGGTTGCGGTCAATACCCAGAAAACGCTTGAGTTTTCGGTGTTTCCGACAGTGCTGCTGGTAACGACCCTGCTTCGTCTGTCGCTTAACGTGGCGTCGACCCGGGTGGTCATGCTTGAAGGGCATAACGGGCCGGATGCTGCGGGCAAGGTGATCGAAGCTTTTGGCCATTTCCTGGTTGGCGGAAATTTTGCCGTTGGCATCATGGTTTTCCTGATTCTGGTGGTCATCAACTTCGTCGTGATCACCAAGGGTGCCGGCCGGGTGGCTGAAGTCTCGGCGCGCTTCACACTCGATGCGATGCCGGGCAAGCAGATGGCAATTGATGCCGATCTCAATGCCGGCCTGATCGGTGAGGAAGATGCTCGCAAGCGTCGCACAGAAATTTCGCGGGAAGCCGAGTTTTTTGGCTCCATGGACGGTGCGTCGAAGTTCGTGCGTGGCGATGCCGTAGCCGGCATCATCATCATGTTGCTCAATGTCGTCGGCGGTTTGATCGTCGGGGTCCTGCAGCACAACATGGAATTGGCACAGGCTGCCAAGAACTATACCCTGCTGACTATTGGCGACGGCTTGGTTGCCCAGATTCCGGGACTGATTATCTCCATCGCTGCCGGCATGGTGGTAACCCGGGTTTCGGATGACCGAGACATCGGCCAGCAGGTTATGGGCCAGATGTTCCGTAGTGGCAAGGTCCTCGGCATAACCGCTGCCATCGTGGGTTTCCTTGGCTTGATTCCGGGAATGCCCAATCTGGTCTTCTTGATGCTGGCTTCTTCGCTGGGGTGGTTTTCATGGACCATGTTGCAGCGTGAGAATCGAGTGGTCCAAACCCCGGTTCCCGTCGCACCGGCTGCAGCGCCAGAGGCGCTGGAGGCCAGCTGGAACGACGTTGCGGCTCTGGATGTGCTTGGGCTGGAAGTCGGCTACCGCCTCATCCCGCTGGTCGACAAGTCGCAGGATGGTGAGTTGCTGCGTCGTATCCGCGGTATTCGCAAAAAATTTGCACAGGAAGTCGGTTTTCTGGTCTCCCCGGTACATATACGCGACAACCTGGAGCTGAAACCCAACGCCTATCGAATTTTGCTCAAGGGAGTGGAAATCGGGCAGGGAGAAGCATATGCCGGGCAGTATCTGGCGATCAATCCGGGACGTGTGGCTGGTACTCTCAACGGCGCTACGACCAAGGACCCTGCGTTCGGCCTTCCGGCAACTTGGATCGATGCAGGTCAGCGTGATCAGGCACTGGCCTACGGTTATACGGTAGTTGATGCCTCATCGGTGGTGGCGACACATCTCAATCATTTGATTCTGACTCAT
>JAGTRV010000328.1 GCA_018262245.1 Pseudomonadota bacterium
CTCGCCAGCAGCGCTCCCGCCCGTATTGAGGATCATCTTGCCGATGGGCCGCCCCAGGATGTCCTTCATGTCACGCAGGTTTTGCCCCTCGCCGGCGGGGTTAGCGGCATGGAAAAGCCGGGTGCCGTCCATCGCCCAGACAAAGAAATAGGTATCGTCGCGCAACCACCTGGACCCCTGCTGGCGAAACGCGGGATAAGCCTTCTCGCCGTCCTTTTCGAAGACGGCAGCCGCGTCCCGGACCAGCGCCATCAGTTCCGGCGCGGTCATCTTCTTGCCGACCGGGGCGGCTTTGGGCGCATCGGCCAGGTAGACGCCGCACCCCACCAGCACCCATTGGTCGCCCATCTTCGCGCGGCTCACGTAAGCAGACTTCTGCGTGGCCACGCTTTCTCCCGGCTTGGGCCACAGGTAGTCGACCCAGCCGGAACCCCGGGTTTGCACCACCTCGAACATCTCGCGGATCAGGGGCTTGCCGTGGGCGTCCTTCAGGTCCAGCAGGTTGCGCCCCTCCAGGTTCGGGAAGCCCGGATTGACGAGATCGATGCCCTGCATGTCGAACACGAAAATGTATGCATCCTTGGCGATGAAGGGACCGGTCGCATCATGGAAGAGCGGAAACGCCGCCGCGCCATGCTGCTCGATCTGTCCGGCGGCGTCTTTCACCGCATGCTCGACAAAGGTCCGTTCCATGCGGTCGTTGTACGCGCCGCTGCCGACAACGTAGCGGCAGCCGGACGGCGCCGTCACCCGTTGGACGTAGCTGCTTTTCCAGCGGGGCAGCAGTCCGCCTGGAACGGGCCATTGGTAGTGGTACCAGCCTTCCGGTTTGTCGGGCAAGGCCATTGCGGCATCGATGAGTCCCCGGATGATGGGCTTGCCGTTGATGTCCTTCAGGTCCAGTTCGTTCCTGCCTTGCAGCGCCGGATCGGGATGGACCCGCATGTTGCCCTCGGGATCGAGCACGAAGATATAGGTCTCGTCCTGGCGCCAGCGGCTGCCGGCGACGCGGAAATCGTCAAACGCCGCTTCGCCTTTGCTGCGGACCAACTCGGCCGCGTCGTTCACCAAATGAACGAGTTCGCGCGTCTCTTCATACTGGTAGAGCTGATCGGACATAGTCAAACCCTCCTGTAACAAGGATAGGAAATATCCTGATCGGCACCAGTGTCCTTGCCAGATGGCTGAGCAGGCGCGCAAGATAAAAAGCGCCCGGCCTGTCTGCAAGCGGGGATGTGTTGAACAGTAGAATGTCTAATGGCCAGCCTGCCTTCGTGCGTCACTTGCCGTGGCGAATCAGGTGCCGGACCGTCAAATCCCGTCATGAGCTGGCCCAACTTACGCAAGGAATGATCTTGGACCGCTACACCAAGGACTTCGTGATCGTCGTCACAATCCTCCTCGCCCTCGCGCTGTACTGGATGCTTGTGCCCTTCTGGGGGGCGCTGGCCTGGGGCATCTGCCTCGCTTTCCTGCTGGCGCCGGTGCATGGCTGGCTGACGCGCAAGCTGAAGGGACGCGCCAGCCTTTCGGCGGGGATCATCACCGTGCTGGTGCCTGCCGTGCTCGCGGGCCCACTGGTCAGCCTTGGCGTGGCATTCGCGACTCAGGTCGCGGATCTGGTCACGCGTCTGCAAAAACAACCGCTGCGCTTCGACGCCGGTCTGCTCGCGCAATTGGAGCGCTACCCCTTCATCGGCAGCCTTGCCGAGTGGCTGCGCCATAACCTCACCGCCACGACCGAACAGCTCGAAGGCTGGCTGGCCAGCGGCGCCCAGATGCTGCTGCAGTCGCTGGCGGCCTCCGGCGGTGACTTTGTGCTCAGCGCCCTGGGCACGGTCATCGAATTCTTCATGATGCTGTTCCTGCTGTTCTTCCTGCTGCGCGACGGCCGCCAATTGCTCGACCGCGCGGTGCGCCTGGTGCCGATGGCACCCCAGCACAGGAAGGAATTGCTCACCTTGATTGGCGACACGATCCATGCGGTGATCTACGGAGAGGGCGTGACCGCAGTCAGTCAAGGCGCGCTGGTGGGCATCGGCTTTGCCATCGCGGGCTTGCCCTCCGCCGTCGTGTTCGGAGCGCTGGCAGCGGTTCTGGCGCTGCTGCCAATAGGCGGCGCAGCCCTCGTGTGGGTGCCTGCGGTCGTTTACCTGGCCGCCACGTCACAGTGGGGCTGGGCGATTTTCATGCTGGTCTGGGGCACGGGCGTGTCGATCGCCGACAACCTGATGCGGCCGCTGCTGATTTCGAGCAAGGCGCCGGTGTCGATGCCCGTCGTATTCGTCGGCGTCATCGGCGGCATCTCGGCCTTCGGCATGATCGGCGTGATCATCGGGCCGGTGCTGCTGACCGTCATCGCCGCGCTGCTGCGCTTCCTCGACGAGACGCTGTCGCGCAGCCCCGACGCGGATCACTAAAAACTTTGCGCGATAGGTGCGCTAGCGAACGGAGCGCGATGCACAAGGAGAGGATCGTCATTGAACGACGGCGGGCATCTGCACGGGATTTGCCGCAACGGATCGAATCCACGATGCCAGGCCGTCGGCAGCAAGAAGTGGCCCGGTTTTTGACTATAAAGACAGGGGATCCACATGAACCCGATACCGCAAGCAACGGAGAACACCATGAAACACATGTCTGATGAAGTCACCAGTGAACAGTTGATCACCGA
Organism: Pseudomonadota bacterium; assembly: GCA_018262245.1. Taxonomy (GTDB): domain Bacteria; phylum Pseudomonadota; class Gammaproteobacteria; order Burkholderiales; family Rhodocyclaceae; genus Azonexus. The sequence goes on from JAGTRV010000328.1 coordinate 2,675, forward strand.
TTTCAAGGTGGTCGTGGCAGATGCGGAAGCGCTGCTGAAAGAGACCGCCAATCAAGGCGGTGAGAAGCTGGCCCAGGTACGCGCCAAGGCGGAAGAGTCCCTCAGGGTCGTGAAAGCCAGGATGGCGGAGGCGCAGGAAGCGCTGATCGTCAAGACCAAAGAGGCCGCCAAGGCGACCGACGTCTATGTCCACGAGAATCCATGGCAGGCCATCGGCGTCGCCGCCGGTCTCGGCTTGCTGATCGGCTGGCTCATGGGGCGTCGCTAGCCGCTTCGCCATGTCCGAGAAAACGCCCGGCGAGAGCAAAGGGTTGCTCGAGTCTCTGACCACCCTCGCGGCAACCCTGGTTGCCATCGCGCATACCCGCCTCGATCTGTTGTCCTCGGACCTTGAGGAAGAGCGGGAGCACTTGTTGTC
>JAGTRV010000032.1 GCA_018262245.1 Pseudomonadota bacterium
TAACCGTTTTTAGGCGGCAATAGCGAATTGCTCATCATTGGCAATTATGGATTTGCTTCATTAACGTCGATCGCCTGACGAGTTGCCTGCGCACCTTTGTCCGCCCTGTCGAGACCAGTACACCCCCATCCAAAAACACTCAGCGGAATGCCCTTGGGTGGAGGTGAGGGGAATCGAACCCCTGTCCAGAACGCCTCCAGATTGCCGGAATTACAACCATGCTTTCAATTATGGGGGCGGGGGGGGGGGTTTTCAAGAGCCGGTTTCGCCACCGGCAGCAGATATCAGTGGCCGCACCAGCCACGCCGGTCGCCACGGCCGAATGCATCGCGCGAGCGTTCGGTCGAGGCCAGCGTCGACCGAACGCGCTTCGAGGTGCCATCGAACAGCACATCGAAACGGGCCGGCTCGTTCCAGTCGTCGCAATAGCGCCACTCCCAGACCAGCTCGTCACGGGCCTTGAAATAGACAGTCCATTCCGGAACGGGGGGACCGATGGTGCGAACGACATCCTCCTGCGTCATGCCAGCCTGGATGCGGGCGAAATGCTTCATGGTCAGCACATTTTCGCGGGACAGAAAGCGGCCATTGGCATCGCCGCGCACGAAGAAGGTGTGGTAACCCATCGCTCCGAAGGGATAGACGAGGGTTTCACCCCCGTCGGCCTCCCGCCAGCGCAGGGAAGGCACGCCCATGGTGCGTTCCACGTCGATCAGGCCGGCATCGGCGGGGATTCGGCCGGCGCCATCGTAGCTGGCACAACTGCTCAACAGGCCACCGACCAGAAGCAAGACTGAAAGGCGGCCTGCCATGGTGAGCATTTACTCGCGTTCTGCCGTCAGCAGGCGCTCGCAATAACGGGCGATCAGATCCACTTCCAGATTGACCTTGCTGCCTGGCTTCAGACGATTCAGTGTGGTGTTTTCCAGTGTGTGCGGGATCAGGTTGATGGTGAAATCGGTGCCGTTGACTGCATTGGTCGTCAGACTGGTGCCATCGATGACGATCGAACCCTTGCGGGCGATGTACTTGGCGATTTCCTTCGGAGCGCGGATTTCGAGCAGGCGGTTGTCGCCAATCGCGTCAAAGCGCAACACTTCGCCGACCCCATCGACGTGGCCGGAGACCAGGTGGCCGCCAATCACGTCTGACAGGCGCAGCGCCTTTTCCAGGTTCACCGGCCCAAGCTCGGCCAGGCCGACGGTGCAGGACAGCGTTTCCGGCGAGACGTCGACGGCAAAGGTGTTGCCTTCCCGGGCCACGACGGTCAGGCAGACGCCGTTGTGGGCGATCGAATCGCCAAGTGCGACATCGTCGAGCTTGAGTTTGCCGGCATCGACATGCAGGCGGCAGCCGACTTCACGGGGGGTAATTTCAATAATGCGGCCAACCGCCGCGATGATTCCAGAAAACATGGCAGACCCTGTTTTACGCATAAAAGAGGACTTTATCACGCCCGGTTGACCACTCGGCTTGCGCAAAAGCAGGTTTGGCCATAGGTTTTCACCTTTGCGTAATCGATTTACCTGGAGGAGACAATAAATGAAAAAAACCATGCTTGCCTCGCTGCTGGCAACGCTTGCCGCGACAGCCATGGCGGACATCAATGTCGGCGTGACCTTATCGGCCACCGGCCCGGCCGCTTCACTCGGCATCCCGGAAAAGAACACGATCGATCTGCTGCCGAAGACCATTGCCGGTCAGAAGGTCAATTACATCGTGCTCGACGATGCCTCGGACACCACAACCGCCGTCAAGAACACCAAGAAGTTGATCAGCGAGAGCAATGTCGACCTGATCATCGGCTCGACGACCACCCCAAACTCGCTCGCCATGGTCGACGTGGCCGCCGAAGCGGAAACGCCGATGATCGCCATGGCCGCCTCGGCCCGCATCGTCGAACCGATGGACGCCAAGCGCAAATGGGTGTTCAAGACGCCACAGAACGATGCCCAGATGTCGACCGCCATCGTCGAGCACATGACCAACAACAACGTGAAGACCGTGGCCTACATCGGCTTCTCGGATGCCTACGGCGAAGGCTGGTGGAACGAATTTTCCAAGCTGGCCGAGGTACGCAAGATCAAGCTCGTTGCCAACGAGCGCTTCAATCGCGTCGATACCTCGGTCACCGGCCAGGTGCTCAAGGTGATGTCCGCCAAGCCGGATGCCGTGCTGATCGGCGGCGCCGGCACGCCAGCCGCCCTGCCGCAGAAATCGCTGAAGGAAAAGGGCTACAAGGGCATCATCTACCAGACGCACGGCGTCGCCAACAACGACTTCCTGCGCGTCTGCGGCAAGGATTGCGAGGACACCGTGCTGCCGACCGGCCCGGTCCTCGTTGCAGCACAACTGCCGACTGACAACCCGGTCAAGAAATCGGCCATGGACTATGTCGGCAAGTACGAAGCCGTCCATGGCAAGGGCAGCGTCAACGCCTTCGGCGGCTATGCCTGGGATGCCGGCATCCTGCTCGCCAACGCCGCCCCCGTCGCCCTGAAGAAGGCCCAGCCGGGCAGCAAGGAATTCCGCGCTGCCTTGCGCGATGCGCTGGAAGCCACCAGGAATGTCGCCGGTTCGCACGGCGTCTACAACATGAGCGCCAACGACCATCTCGGCCTCGATCAGCGCGCCCGTGTCATGGTCAATATCAAAGACGGCGCCTGGAAGCTAGCCAAGTAACACCAACGAACCACACCGCCCGGCCCGGATGCGGCCGGGCGCTGCGTGGTAGACTTCCCCCCTTTCCTTTTCCGGGATGAAATCATGATCAAGAAGCTGACCCTCGCCGTACTCGCCACCATCTCCACCGCGGCGCTGGCCGACATCAATGTTGGCGTTTCCGTCGCCGCCACCGGTCCGGCCGCCTCGCTCGGCATTCCGGAAAAGAACACCTTCGCCCTGTTGCCGACCACCATCGGCGGCCAGAAGGTCAATTACATCATCCTCGATGACGCGACCGATCCGACCGCGGCGACCAAGAACATCAAGAAGCTGATCAGCGAAAACAAGGTCGACGTCGTCGTCGGCTCGTCGACCACGCCGAGTTCGCTGGCCATGATGGATGTCGCCGTCGAGAACGAAACCCCGCTGATTTCCATGGCCGGTTCCGCCATCGTCGTCGAACCGATGGACGACAAGCGCAAATGGGTATTCAAGACGGCCCAGAACGATGCCCACATGGCCACCGCGCTGGTCCAGCACATGACCGACAAGAACGTGCAGACCGTCGCCTTCATCGGCTTTGCCGACGCCTACGGCGAAGGCTGGTACAAGGAATTCGCCAAGATCGCCGAAGTCCGCAAGCTGAAGATCGTCGCCAGCGAGCGTTACCAGCGCAACGATACCTCGGTGACCGGTCAGATTCTCAAGATCATGTCCGCCAAGCCGGATGCCGTTCTGGTTGGCGGTGCCGGCACCCCGGCCGCCCTGCCACAGAAGGTGCTCAAGGAAAAAGGCTACAAGGGCCTGATCTACCAGACGCACGGCGTGGCCAACAATGATTTCCTGCGCGTCGGCGGCAAGGATGTCGAAGGCGCTTTCCTGCCGGTCGGTCCGATGGTCGTTGCAGCGCAGCTGTCGAATGACAACCCGGTCAAGAAATCGGCACTGGAGTATGTGACCAAGTACGAAGCTGCCCACGGCAAGGGCAGCGTCAGCTCCTTCGGCGGCCACGCCTGGGATGCCGGCGTACTGCTCGGCAGCGCCATTCCGGTTGCCCTGAAGAAAGCCAAGCCGGGTACGGTCGAATTCCGTCGTGCCCTGCGCGACGCGTTGGAGAACACCAAGAACGTCGCCGGCGCCCACGGCATCTTCAACCTGACGCCGAACGACCACCAGGGTTTCGACCAGCGCGCCCGCGTCATGGTGACCATCGAAAACAACACCTGGAAACTGCTGAAATAACCGGGCTGGCGACCGCGGCGTTACCCCTCGCAGTACCTGCGACGGTAGCGCCAGGCGGTCGCTTCGCTTGACCCACCTGCCAATTCGAATGGCTATCCAGCGCGTATAACGCGCTTTTTCTCTTTTTATTAGGTCGCAGATGGACCTCCAGATTCTCCTTCTTCTCGGCCAGGATGGCATCACCAACGGTGCCATCTATGCCTTGCTCGCCCTCGCGCTGGTGCTCGTTTTTGCCGTCACCCGCGTCATCTTCATTCCTCAGGGCGAATTCGTCGCCTTCGGCGCGCTGACGCTGGCGTCACTGCAAGCCGGAAAGGTGCCGGGCACGGTCTGGCTGCTGCTCGGCCTGGGTACCACCGTCGCCATCCTCGACGGTTACCGCCTGTTGCGTGAAGGCCGCTACGCCAAGCTGCCGCCGCTGCTCATCGTCAATGTCGGTATCCCGCTGCTCTTCGCCGCCGGACTGTTCGCCATGCCGCCGACCCAGTTGCCACTGTGGACGCAGGTGGTCATCGCCATGCTGCTGGTCGTACCGCTCGGCCCGATGATCTACCGCATCGCGTTCCAACCCCTGGCCAGCGCGCCGGTACTGGTGCTGCTGATCGTCGCGGTGGCCGTCCATCTGGCGCTGATCGGCCTCGGCCTGCTCTTCTTCGGTGCCGAAGGCTGGCGCACCCCGGCCTTTACCGATCTCAGCTTCGAACTGGCCGGCGCCCCGCTGCAGGGGCAAACCATCCTGGTCGTCGTCGCCTCGGCGCTACTGATCATCGGGCTGTATTTCTTCTTCGAACGCACCATCTACGGCAAGGCGCTGCGTGCCACCGCGATGAATCGCACCGGCGCCCGCCTGATGGGCATTCCGCCCGTGCTGGCCGGCAAGCTGTGCTTCACGCTGGCCGCCGCCATCGGCGCCTTCTCCGGCATCCTGATCGCCCCGATCACCACCATCTACTACGACTCCGGCTTCCTGATCGGCCTCAAGGGTTTCGTCGGCGCCATCATCGGCGGCCTGGCCTCCTATCCGCTGGCGGCACTGGGCGCCATCCTGGTCGGCCTGCTTGAATCCTATTCGTCCTTCTACGCCAGCGCCTTCAAGGAAGTCATCGTTTTCACGCTGATCATCCCGGTGCTGTTGTGGCGCTCGCTGACCGCACACCACATTGAGGAAGAGGAAGAAAAGGGCGACGAGGCACCGGCTGGCAAGATCACCACCGGCAAGCGCAGCGCCAGCCTGATCCGTCACCTGCCGATGCTGGCCTTCGTTGCCGTGCTCGGCATCAGTCCGCTGCTGCTGCCTGAATTCACCATCACGCTGCTCAACTACATCGGCCTCTACGCCGTCGTCGCCGTCGGTCTCGTCCTGCTGACCGGTGTCGGCGGTCTGACTTCGTTCGGGCAAGCGGCTTTCGTTGGCCTCGGTGCCTACACGACGGCCTGGCTGACCACGGTTTATGGCCTGTCGCCGTGGCTGACGCTGTTCATCGGCATGGCCATCACGGCCGCCGTCGCCCTGTCGCTCGGCTTCATCACGCTGCGCATGGGCGGCCACTATCTGCCGCTGGGTACCATCGCCTGGGGCATTAGCCTGTATTTCCTGTTTGGCAACGTCGAATTTCTCGGCGGCCACACCGGCATCACCGGCATCCCGGCCGTCTCGCTGTTCGGCTGGGAGCTAAAATCGGGCCGGGAATTCTTCTACCTGATCTGGCTGGTCGTGCTGCTGGCCATCATCAGCATCCGCAACCTGCTCGATTCCCGCGTCGGCCGGGCCATCCGGGCACTCAAGGGCGGCACGGTGATGGCCGAGGCGATGGGCGTCAATACGGCCCGCGAGAAGATCATCATCTTCCTGATCGCCGCCCTGCTGGCCAGCATTTCCGGCTGGCTGTATGCCCACCTGCAGCGCTTCGTCAATCCGACGCCGTTCGCGCTGAACCAGGGTATCGAATACCTGTTCATGGCGGTGGTCGGTGGCATCGGCCACGTCTGGGGCGCCGTGCTCGGCGCCGGCGTGATCACCATCCTCAAGCAGTGGCTGCAGGACTTGCTGCCGCAATTGCTCGGCCAAAGCGGCAATTTCGAGGTCATCGTCTTCGGCATCGCCATGGTGTTGATCCTGCAGAAGGCGAGGGCAGGCTTGTGGCCCGTCATCCTGCGTCTGTTGCCTTCGCGCAGCATCATCCGCGAAGTGCCGCAGGCCGAGGCGCTGCCCAAGCGCCAGCCGACCGCTGCCGGCAGCTTGTTGCTGGAAGCCAGCGAGGTGACCAAGCGTTTCGGCGGACTGGTCGCCAACAACAACATGAGCCTGACCGTGCAGGCCGGCGAAGTGATGGCGCTGATCGGCCCGAATGGCGCCGGCAAGAGCACGATGTTCAATTGTATCTCGGCAGTCAATCCGGCCACCGAGGGCAAGATCGCCTTCCTCGGCGAATCGACGGCCGCATTGGCCGCCCGTGACATCGCCCGGCGCGGCATGAGCCGGACTTTTCAGCACGTGCGGCTGCTCGGCAACATGAGCGTGCTGGAAAACGTCGCCATCGGCGCCCATCTGCGCGGCAGCAAGGGCGTGCTGGCCGCCGCGCTACGCCTCGACCGGGCCGAAGAAAACCGGCTGCTCGCCGAAGCCGCCCGCCAGATCGAGCGTGTCGGCCTGGCCGAGCACATGTTCGACGCCGCCGGCAGCCTGGCCCTTGGCCAGCAGCGCATCGTCGAAATCGCCCGCGCCCTGGCGTCCGATCCCTGCCTGCTGCTCCTTGACGAACCGGCCGCCGGTCTGCGCTACAAGGAAAAGCAGGCGCTGGCCGAACTGCTGCGCAAGCTGCGCGCCGAAGGCATGGGCATCCTGCTCGTCGAACACGACATGGACTTCGTCATGGGACTGGCCGATCGGGTCGTCGTCATGGAATTCGGCGAAAAGATCGCCGAAGGTCTGCCGGAGCAAGTCCAGCAGGATCCGAAGGTACTTGAAGCTTATCTGGGAGGGGTCGAATAATGAGCATGACCCACCTGCACGACAACGAGGTCATTCTCGACGTCAAAAATCTGCGCGTCGCCTACGGCAAGGTCGAGGCGCTGCACGAGGTCAGCCTGACCATCCGCCGCGGCGAGATCGTCACTGTCATTGGCCCGAACGGCGCCGGCAAGACCACCTTGCTTTCGGCCCTGATGGGCTTGCTGCCCTCGGATGGCGACATCGTCTACATGGGCCAGCCGCAAAAGCATGAGCGCTCGGTCGAGCATCTGGTCCGCCATGGCATGACGCTGGTCCCCGAAAAACGCGAGCTGTTCGCCGAAATGAGCGTCGAGGACAATCTGTTGCTCGGTGCCTTCGACCGTTACCGCACCGGCCATCGCGACCAGATGGAAACGATGGACGAGGTTTTCGAACTCTTCCCGCGTCTGGAAGAACGGCGCGCCCAGCTGGCCGGCACGCTGTCCGGCGGCGAACGCCAGATGCTGGCCATGGGCCGCGCCCTGATGGCCAAGCCCAAGCTGCTGATGCTCGACGAACCCAGCCTGGGTCTGGCGCCGCTGATCATCAAGGAAATCTTCCGCACCATCTCGGCGCTGAAGGAAACCGGCGTCGCCATCCTGCTCGTTGAGCAGAATGCCCGGGCCGCGCTGCAGATATCCGACTACGGCTACGTGCTGGAAACCGGCGAGATTTCACTCGCCGGGCCGAGCGCCGAACTGGCCGCCGACCCGCGTGTGATCGAGGCCTATCTCGGCCTCGGCCAGAAACACTAGCGCGAACTCAACGCGGCCCGCGCTCGTCGTCATGACGGCGACGCGGGTCGTTGTTCTGCCCGCCACCCGCCGGCGGAGCCGGTGGCTGTCGCGGCGGCTCGACCCGTTGAGGCTGCACTGCCTGAGGCATCGGCTGCGGCGCCGGCGCCCGGACCTCCGGAGGCGGCGCCGGGCGCGGCATTTCCGGCTGACGCTGCATCGGCTGCGGCATGCTTTCCCGCTGCATCGGTCGTTCCATGCGCTGGAAGTCACCGGCATCACGGCGCTGTTCCGGCGGACGCATCGTTGGTTGCGGCTGACGCGGTTCACTCCGCACTTCCGGTGGCGGCATCTCGCGGCGCATGGGGACCGGCGCCGGCGCTGCCTCAAACGAGCGACCCCGTGGCTCGACGCTGGGTGCCGTTTCGGCCGGCCGACGCAGAATTTCGCGACGCGGTTCGGCCGCCGGCTCACGGGGTGCCTCCGGTACCGCCTGGCGAACTTCCGGGGGCGGCATTTCCCGACGCTGCGGAATCTGCATAGGCAAAGGCTCTGGCGAACGTCCACGCAGCTCACCTTCTACTCGCCCGTCACCAGGCCGACGGAAATTCTCGCGGCGCAATTCGGGCCCGGCCTCACGACTGGCCTCCGGCTGCGCCTGGCGTCTTTCCGGCGATGGCAAGCCACGCCGCATCGACTCCGGGGCTGGCGCTGCCTCGATTGGCCGGCCACGGTTTTCATATTCTTGACGACGTTCAGGCATGGGGCGCAAGACTTCGGGGCGCGACTCACTCCCGCGACCATTGATTGCCTCTGGCGTCGGCGAGCGGAATGCCGGGCGATCCGTATTACGTGGCATCACCTCGCCGCGGGGAGCCCCACGTTCCGGGCCATTCGGCCTTGGCGCATCGAAATCGCGACGCGGCTGGCGGTTCTCAAGGGGGCGCCGCTCGCCATCATGCGACCGAACCGCCCCCGGTGCCGGCGCCAGCCAATCGGCGTTGGGGGCGCGGCTGGCCAGCGGTGCGCGACCCAATTCCTGACGCTGCTGCGGAGTAATCTCGCGGGCCGTGATCGGCCGCCCTTCACGAACCAGATGGGCGGGAACCACCGTCACCGCACGTGGCAAACCGTTATAAGCAAACGGCTGGCGCGGTCCGGGACGCATTGCCCGATCGATCAAGTTCACATCGCGAACATTGGCCATATTAATCTGCCGGACATACTGGGGACTGTAACGATGCCCCGGCACATAGACCTCGCGCGGCGCCAGCGGGAACCAGCCCACGGCCGGGGCGGCGCCAAAGCCGAAACTGACGTTCCAGCCTGGATTGCCGATCCAGGCAACCAGCGCCGGCGCATAGACCGGGCGCGGCACAAGACGCCCCGGCACCCAACCCCAGCGGCCCTGAATCATCGCCCAGCGGCCGTAATGGAAGGGGGCAAAGCCCCAGGGAGCCTGGTCAACCCAGGTCCATCCCCACGGCGCAACCCAGGCCCAACGCCCATAGCGGTAGGGGGCCCAGTCATCGGCCACTGCCCGTGGATACCAGACTGTGCCGTAGTCGGGCGCCGTCCGCCAGTCGCCATAGGCATCCAGATCCTGATAGCCGGTCATGTGGGGCGATACATGGCGACGCGCCATACCCGCCAGCGTGGCATTTTCGCGGTTGGCCACCCATTGATCGAAGGCATCCTGATCCCAGTCACCATCGAGTTGCTCGCGACCGTCGCGCCAGCGACTCGCCTTCTGGCCCGCAGCCACCGGCGTTACCCGCTGGCGATCCTCGAAGGTCGCCCGGCCGGCCTGCACGCTCAGTTCGGAGTGATCGGCCAGGACGTCGATGCGGTAACGCCCCGGCGTCTGGAAACGCACTTGGCCATCCGGCGTCACCACCATGACATCGTCGGCCTGATCACGATCGAGTACGGTGACGGCCAGGCTTCCCTCGTTCAGGCGAACATCGACCAGCCTGTCGTCTACTCGCGAAAACTCGATCTGGCTCTCATCGGCCAGCCGATAGGCAGTTGATCCGACCCAGACCTCGGCCCGGCCACGCCGCCCGGTTTCCAGGATGGCTCCGCTGCTGATTGGCCAGTTGATCGTAGCCGCGCCCCCCTGATCGTTACGGTCTACACGAAAAAAGACCTCATTCTCGATATGGGCCAAGCGGCCGACGCGGGCTGGCGGATCGTTCTGCGCCAAGGCAGGCAGCGCGATCATCAAGACCGCCGCGGCAAAAATTCGATGCAGTGATTGCAGCATCTGGTACTCCCGTTGAAAAGGCAGGCCCTGCGCGATCTGGCGGGCCGATAGACAATCAACGCTTGATCGTGCCAAACGGATGATCGCCAGGCGAGACAAATGGTTTCAAAATGTTGCCGGGGCGGCCAAATCAGGTGTTGTCGGTCGCAATACCGTACTTCTTGGCTACCGTAACATAGAGCTCGCGTGCCGAGGCCACCTTGGCACTCTTGCGATCCTTGCGCTGCGCCCGCTGCAAATAATCCACCGCCCGGGCCGCCAGTTCGCTGTCCCACCCCTTCTTGTCCATCAGCGTAAAGATCGCCTTGGCGGCATTCACCAGAAACTGCAGGTTGGGCACCTGCTCAGCTGCCTGGATCAGCAGTTTTACCGCACCTTCCAGATCGCCGCTGCGCGCTGCCATGACGCCCCTGTTGTTCAGATCGATGATTTGCTTGCTGACCTGATCGAGCAGTGCCTTGCCGGCATCGGGTTGGCCGGTTTTCTCGAAAACGCTGGTGATATGGTCGATCAGGTGCGGGTCTTCGTGATTCTCCGCGGCCACCTGGCGCATGATCCGGCCCGCATCGTCTTCCTTCCCGGCGGCGTAACAGGCATGCGCCAGATCGACGGCCAGCCGCTGCGAGGTATGGCGATCCTTCCCGGCCGCCTCGGCAACGATGGTTTTCTGCAGCGCCAGCGCCTGATCGACCAAATTCCTGGCTTTCTCGGTCGCGCCTTCGGCATGCAGACACAGGCTTTCAGTCACCATGGCGGCCAACTCGGCCTGCTTGTCACCGCGCCACTCCCGCTTCATCTCCGTGGCAATCTTGCGCGAAGCTGCCACATCACCGCGCTCGACCAGCACCCGTGAAAGATTGGCAAAATCGTCCACCGTCCGCAGGCTGGAGCCCCGACTGCGCTCGATCACCTTGCCATAAGCCTTTTCAGCCGCCAGTAGGTCCTTGTTGCGGGCGGCGACATCGCCGACCAGGCGTTGCCGTACCGTGTTGTGCGGCGAAGCATCGGCGCCCCGCTGCAGCGTTTTCTGGGCTTCATGCAGGCGCCCCTGGGCCTCGTGCACCGAGGCCAGAAAATCGTAAGCCGACAGGTACTCCGGCGTGTCCTGCGTCACCTGCTCGGCCAGTTGTTCGGCTTCATCCAATGCGCCACGATCGCGCAAGGCCATCGCCAGTCCCATCTTGGCCCACGGCACGACTCGCCCTTCGAGCACCCGCCTGAACACTTCTTCGGCTTCGCTGGTTCGCCCAAGCTGGTGCAGCAATTCCCCCTTGAAGCGCAGCGCGTCGTACATGTAAACCGGTTGCTGCTGGATGACGCGATCACAGGCCGCAATCGCTTCCTGCAGCGCACCGTTTTCGATCTGCTCATAAATCTTGCGCAGCACATGCTTCTTGTAGACGGCCTTGACCAACCTGGCCTGCAACTGGTCCGCCGTAAACGGTTTGATCAGGTAATCGTCCGGCGCCAGTTCGGCCAGCGCCACGACATTGGTGTAGCTACGTTCGCTGGTGATGATCAGATAGACCGTGGACAGCGGAATCAGGTGCGCGTGGCGCAGTTCTTCCAGGAGTTGTTGGCCATCCCGCCCATCGTCGAGGACAAAATCCGACAGGATGATGTCGAAGCGATTACCCTTGACCTGACGGATCACTTCCGCCGAATTGCCCGCCCCATGCACCATCGTGACACCCAGCGCCCCGAGCATCAGGCGCATCGAATCCCGCGCCGGCGAATGGCGGTCGACAATCAGGACACGTTTCTTGGACAACGACTGCTGCAGGATGAGCAGCATCTCTTCGTTGTCCAGCGGGCTCCCCCCGCCGGTTGGGCTGGCGTTCATTGTCATCAAGTTACTTGAGAACGCCAGACAGGGCAACCGTCTCGGGCAGGGCAACGCCTATACTGGGCGACTCTTTCTGCTGAGCATTCCACTTCCCGGAGAAATCGATGATGAAAGACCTGTACCACGCACTTGTCTTCCCGTTTTGCGCTGCTTTTGCTGGCCTCGCCCACAGTCAATCCGTCATCGACATTCCGACCCGCCCGGGCGTCACCCAACGCCTGCTGGTCATCAAGCCCAGCAACCCGAGGGCCACCGTCATCCTTTTCGCCGGCGGTCACGGCGGGCTGGGCATCTTCCCGAATGGTTCGTTCAAATGGGGCGACGGCAACTTCCTGATTCGCAGCCGCCAGTATTTTGCTGAACGCAACCTGAATGTCGTCATCGTCGATGCCCCCTCGGACCGCCAGAACCTGGCCGGATTCCGACAGACGCCCGAGCACCTGGCCGACCTCAAGGCCGTCATCAGCTGGGCCCGCGAACAGGACAAAATACCCGTCTGGCTGGTCGGCACCAGCCGGGGAACGCAGTCCGCCGCCTTCGTGGCCACGCAGTTGCGCCAGCCAGACGGTCCGGACGGACTGGTTCTGACGTCAACCATCCTCAAGGACGACAAAGGACGCCCCGTGCCTGCCATGCCACTGGAGCAGCTTGCCATCCCGACCCTGGTCGTCCATCACGAACAGGACGGCTGCTCGCACTGCTTCTACGCCGATATCGGCCCGCTCAAGGACAAGCTGGCTCATCTGCCACGCCATGAGCTGCTCACCATCAAGGGCGGCGCCAACCGCGGCGACCCCTGCGATGCCTTCGCCTACCACGGCTACAACGGCCTGGAAAAAGAAGTCGTCGGACAAATTGCCGACTGGATTCTGGCCTCCGGAAAATAGCTGACCGCCTTAGCTGGCCTTGCCGCTGAGACGCCGACAATTCTGTGATTTTTCAGCGACCTGACGTAAAATCCGCGGTCCGATACTGCGCTGCAACAAACCCATCCCGATGCTCTACCCCACCCGTTTCGATGTCATCGTCGTCGGCGGCGGTCACGCCGGCACCGAGGCCGCGCTCGCCGCAGCGCGGGCAGGTGCGAACACGCTGCTGCTGACGCACAACCTCGACACCCTCGGGGCGATGAGCTGCAACCCGTCGATCGGCGGCATCGGCAAGGGCCATCTGGTCCGCGAGGTCGATGCCTTGGGCGGCGCCATGGCTGCCGCGACTGACGAAGCGGGCATCCAGTTTCGCATTCTGAATGCCTCGAAAGGCCCGGCCGTTCGCGCCACCCGCGCCCAGGCCGACCGTGTGCTGTACAAGCAGGCCATTCGCACGCGCCTGGAGAACCAGCCCAACCTGACCATCTTCGCCGAAGCCTGCGACGACCTCATCGTCGAGGGCGACAAGGTCTGCGGCGCGGTGACCCAGCTCGGTATCCGCTTCATGGCGGAAGCCGTCGTCCTCACCGCCGGCACCTTCCTGAACGGCAAGATCCACGTCGGGCTGGAAAATTACACCGGTGGCCGCATGGGCGATCCACCGTCCGTGTCGCTGGCCAGCCGTCTGAAGGAACTGAAGCTACCGCAAGGTCGCCTGAAAACCGGTACGCCGCCGCGCCTCGACGGCAAGACCATCGACTTCTCGGTGATGGAAGAGCAGCATTCGGATGATCCGCTGCCGGTATTCTCCTTCCTCGGCAACGCCGCGCAGCACCCGAAACAGCTGCCGTGCTGGATCACCGAAACCAACGAACGCACCCACGACATCATCCGCAGCGGCCTCGACCGTTCGCCGATGTACACCGGCGTCATCGAAGGCGTCGGCCCCCGCTACTGCCCGTCGATCGAGGACAAGATCCACCGCTTCGCCGACAAGAACCAGCACAACGTCTTCCTCGAACCGGAAGGCCTGACCACGCACGAGATTTACCCCAACGGCGTGTCGACCAGCCTGCCCTTCGACATCCAGCTGGCCCTGGTCCGCTCGATCCGCGGCATGGAAAACTGCCACATCCTGCGCCCCGGCTACGCCATCGAATACGACTTCTACGATCCGCGCGGCCTCAAGGATACGCTGGAAACCAAGGCCATCCACGGCCTGTTCTTCGCTGGCCAGATCAACGGCACCACCGGCTACGAAGAAGCGGCCGCTCAGGGCCTGCTCGCCGGCATCAATGCCGTCCGTTACGTCCGCGGCGAATCCGGCTGGTGCCCGAAACGCAACGAGGCCTACCTTGGCGTGCTGGTCGACGACCTGATCACCCGCGGCGTTTCCGACCCTTACCGGATGTTCACCAGCCGCGCCGAATATCGGCTGAGCCTGCGCGAAGACAACGCCGATCTGCGTCTGACCGAACAAGGCCGCGAACTCGGCCTGGTCGACGATGTGCGCTGGGCCGCCTTCTGCCAGAAACGCGACGCCATCGCCGCCGAACAGGAACGCCTGAAGTCCACGTGGGTCAATCCGAAGATCACCCCGGCCGATGACTGCATCCGCGTCCTCGGCAAGGCCATCGACCACGAGTACAACCTGTTCGAACTGCTACGCCGGCCCGAGGTGACCTACACTTCGCTGCTCACCCTGCCCGGTGCCGGTGAGGCCCAGACCAACCCACTGGTCGTCGAGCAACTCGAGATTTCCGCCAAGTACCAAGGCTACATCGACCGCCAGGCGGAAGAAGTCGCCAAGTCTTCGTCGTACGAAAACACCGTACTGCCAAGCGAACTCGATTACAGCTCGGTAGCCGGCCTGTCCAACGAAGTCAGACAAAAACTGGCCCAGCACAAGCCGCAGACCATCGGCCAGGCCTCGCGCATTCAGGGCATCACCCCGGCCGCGATTTCGCTGCTGCTGATCCACCTGAAACGCCATAACCTGTCGCAAGCCGCATGACCCGGAAAGCACTCGCGGCGGGGTTCGCCGACCTCGGAATCGACTTGCCCGACGAGGCGCAGCAGAAACTGCTCGCCTTCCGCGACCTGCTGCTCAAGTGGAACAAGACCTACAACCTGACCGCACTGCGTGATCCAGCCCAGGCCATTTCGCACCACCTGCTCGATTCGCTGGCCATCCTGCCGCATGTCGGCAGCGGCAATCTGCTCGACGTCGGCAGCGGCGGCGGCCTGCCCGGCATCCCTTTGGCTATCGCCCGCCCCGATCTTTCAGTCAGCATGGTCGATACCGTGCAAAAGAAAACCACCTTTCTGCAGCAAGCTGTCATCGAACTGGCGCTCAGGAATGTTACGGTGCACCACGCCCGGGTTGAAGAAATGCAGGGACAGTATGCCCAGATCAGCTCGCGCGCCTTTGCCGAAATCGGCCTGTTCATCAGCCTGACCCGCCACCTGCTGGCCCCGAACGGCCGCTGGCTGGCCATGAAAGGTGTGCGGCCGGACGAGGAGCTCAAGGCCTTGCCGGCCGATATCGCGGTCGAAGCGATCATCCCGCTGACCGTGCCGGGGCTGGATGCCGAACGACATTTGATCATTTTGAAAGCCGGGTCATGAAAGTACTCGCCATTACCAACCAGAAAGGCGGCGTCGGCAAAACGACGACGGCGGTCAATCTGGCCGCCTCCTTGGCGGCCGAGGGCAAGCGCGTCCTGTTGATCGACATGGATCCGCAGGGCAACGCGACAACCGGGTCCGGCATCACCAAGAAAGAAGCGCTGCCCACGGTTTATCAGCTACTGATCGGCGCCGCAACGCTGATCGATGTCTGCATCAAGACTGATTTCTACTTCGACATCCTTCCCGCCAACCGCGAACTGGCCGGTGCCGAAGTCGAAATGATCGAGCTCGAGCAGCGCGAATACCGCCTGAAAAAAGCCCTGGCGCAAAACCATGCCGAATATGATTTCGTGCTGATCGACTGTCCACCGGCCCTCAACATGCTGACCGTCAACGCCCTGGTCGCCGCTGACTCCGTGCTGATTCCGATGCAGTGCGAGTACTACGCGCTGGAAGGCCTGTCCGACCTGGTGGAAACCCTGCGCAAGGTGCGCCAGCACCTCAATTCACGACTCGAAATCGAGGGGCTGCTGCGCACCATGTACAACAGCCAGAGCACACTGACCCAACAAGTCTCCAGCGAACTCGAAAGCCACTTCGGCGACAAGGTCTACAAGACCATCGTGCCGCGCAATGTTCGCCTGGCCGAAGCGCCGTCCTATGGCAAGCCGGTCATCGCCTTTGACAAAAACTCGAAGGGTGCGCAGGCCTATTCCGCACTCGCCCAGGAAATTCTTGAAAGGGTCGCCCAATGATCAAGATGAAAGGACTCGGCCGCGGCCTCGACGCACTGCTTTCCGGCAGCGACAAACCGCAGGGTGACGAGCAACGCAACCTGCCCGTTGAACGCCTGAGACCCGGCAAGTACCAGCCACGCACCCATATGGACCAGGAGTCGCTGGCCGAACTGGCCGCCTCGATCAGGACCCAGGGTGTCATGCAGCCGATCCTGGTCCGCGCCGTCGACCACACGCCGGGCGCCGAACGCTACGAAATCGTCGCCGGCGAACGCCGCTGGCGCGCCTCGCAACTGGCTGGCCTGAGCGAAGTTCCGGTCCTGGTACGCAGCATTCCCGACGAACAGGCGCTGGCCATGGCGCTGATCGAGAATATCCAGCGCGAAAACCTCAATCCGCTCGAGGAAGCTCAGGGCTTGCAACGCCTGATCGACGAATTCGGCCTGACCCACCAGCAGGCCGCCGATGCCGTCGGCCGCTCACGCCCCGCTGCCACCAACCTGCTACGCCTGCTACAACTAAGCACACCGGTTCAGGAAATGCTGATGACCGGCAAACTGGATATGGGCCATGCTCGTGCTCTGCTGCCGCTGACCGGCGCCCAGCAAGTCGCCGTCGCCCAGCGCATCGTGCAGAAGGGGCTATCGGTCCGGGAAGCTGAACGCCTCGTTCAGCAAATCACCAACCCACCGAAAAAGTCCGATGAAACTCCCATTGACCGAGACTTGCTGCGCCTACAGGAAAACCTCGCAGACGGTCTCGGCGCCAACGTCCAGATTCGCGCAAACAAGAAAGGGGCCGGCAAAGTCACCATCGAGTTCGGCAGCCTCGACCAACTCGACGGCCTAATTTCCCGGCTATCCGTTTAACGAATGGTACTAATCGTAACCACTTGTCTTTCAGGGAAAACCCTTAATTTGTGCGCCGCGGAAATTGACTCATTTATAAGAGTTGTTTACACTTGCGAGGTTTTTGACCGAGGTATGTTTTGCATCCGCAGGTAAGCTGGATTATCAGTCGCCAAGCGGCATTGACAATTGTCTTGGGAATTTTGGCCTGGGTGATTTTCAGTGTAAATGCAGCCATCTCGGTCTTGATCGGGGGATCAATCGGCGTCATCGCAAATATCGGCTACGTACTGAGAGCCATGCGAATGAATGCCGGCCTTGACCCGGTAAAGGCTTACCGGGCGCAGACAGCGGGCGAGGGGTTCAAGTTTCTTCTCACGCTCATTGGCTTCGCTCTTGTGTTTTTGAAGTTCAAGGAAGTGGCAGTCTTTCCGCTCTTCCTTGGTTACGCATCAACATTGGTCATCTTCTGGATGGCACTCTTGAAGCAACGCTAGGTCTGGAGAAATCATGAGCGCTGAAGGCGGTACCGCAGGTTACATACAACACCACCTCACCAATCTGGCTGTCTGCGCAGACAGCGCAAAAGTAGATGGTGTGTGTACGGGTTTCTGGACATTCCACCTTGACACCCTGCTGGTGTCCGGCATTCTTGGTCTGGTTGTTTTCGGCCTGATGGCCAAATTTGCCAGCAAGGCAACCGCCGGCATTCCTTCCGGCGGCCAGAACTTCGTCGAAATGGTCGTCGGCCTCGTCGACCAGCAGGTTCGCGACACTTTCCACGGCCGTAGCGCCCTGGTTACCCCGCTGGCCATCACCATTTTCGTCTGGGTGTTCGTCATGAACGCCATGGACTTGATCCCGGTTGATTTCCTGCCGGTCGCACTGCAAGCTGCCACCGGCAATCACCACCTGCCGTTCAAGTTTGTCCCGACCACCGACCCCAACCTGACCTTCGGCATGTCGATCACTGTGTTCCTGATCTCGCTGTTCATGGGTCTGAAGGTCAAGGGTTTCGGCCACTTCATGCACGAAGTATTCGCGGTCCCGTTTGGCATCAAACTGGCTCCAATCAACTTCCTGTTCCGTGTCGTTGAAGAAATCGCCCGCCCGATCTCGCTGTCCCTGCGTCTTTTCGGCAACATGTATGCCGGCGAAATGGTCTTCATCCTGATCGCACTGCTCGGCCTGTATCAGTTGCCGCTAGCCCTGCCTTGGGAACTGTTCCATATCCTGATCATCACCTTGCAAGCCTTCGTGTTCATGATGTTGACCATCGTGTATATGTCGATGGCAGCAGAATCGCACTAAGTCGTACCTGTTTTCTTGTAGTTTTTACTTTTAACCCCGCATTAACCTACCTTACTGAGGAGTAAACATGGAACTCGCAACCGTTCTCTCCAACACCGCTATTGCTGTAGCCATCCTGATCGGCGCCGGCGCTCTCGGTACCGCTATCGGCTTCGGTATTCTCGGCGGCCGTTTCCTGGAAGGCGCTGCCCGTCAGCCGGAAATGATCCCCACCCTGCAAGTCAAGATGTTCATCGTCGCCGGTCTGCTCGACGCCGTGACCATGATCGGTGTTGGTATCGCCCTGTTCCTGCTCTTCGCCAATCCGTTCCTGGCCCTGCTGCACTAATAGACCCCGCCTGAAACTCTAATTACCAGGAGGTTGGCGTGAACATCAACGCTACACTGATTGGCCAGGCAATCTGGTTTGCTCTCTTCATCTGGATCACGATGAAGTACGTCTGGCCGCCACTGCAAAAGGCAATGGCGGACCGTCAGGCACAGATCGCTGAAGGCCTGGCTGCGGCCGAACGTGGCAAGCACGAGCAAGAGCTCGCCGCAAAACGTTCCGCCGATGCGCTTCGCGAAGCTAAAGAGAAATCTGCAGACTTCGTAGCACAAGCCGAAAAGCGTGCGCAGCAGATCGTCGAAGAAGCCAAGGGTACCGCCAAGATCGAAGCCGACAAGGTTGTCGCTGGCGCCAAAGCCGAAATCGAACAGGAAGTCGAACGTGCCAAGCAACAACTGCGTGAGCGCGTTGCTGAACTGGCCGTTGCCGGCGCCGAAAAGATCCTGCGCAAGGAAATCAATGCGTCCGCGCATGCTGACATGCTGGCCGCTCTGAAACAGGACCTGTAAGCAAATGGCTGAATCCGTCACTATCGCCCGCCCTTACGCCGAAGCCCTGTTCCGCACGGCCAAGGAAAGCGGCAATCTGGCCAAGTGGTCCGAGCAGGTCTCCCTGCTTGGACAGGTGGCTGCCAATCCCGATGTCTCTTCTGCCATCGGTGATCCCAACGTGGCAGCCCCGCAACTGGTCGACCTCTTCCGGTCTGCCTGCGGTACGGCGGTAGATGCGGAGCTGTCGAACTTCATCCAGCTGCTGTCCAACAATGACCGTCTGGGGCTGTTGCCGGAAATCGCCGGCTTGTACGAAACCTACAAGCGCGCCGAAGAAGGCACCAAACAAGCCGATATCGTTTCGGCTTTCCCGATCGATGACAATCAGGTGAAAGCCCTGATACCCCAACTCGAAGCCGTCTTCAAGACCAAGCTCGAGGCCGCAGTGTCGGTTGATCCGACCCTGATCGGCGGTATCAAGGTAATCGTTGGCGACCAGATGCTGGATGCTTCAGTCCGCGGCAAGCTTGACGCCATGGCTACGGCGCTGAACAACTAGGAGAATTTCATGCAGTTGAATCCTTCCGAAATTTCTGAACTGATCAAGAGCAAGATCCAGAACCTGCAAGGCGCATCGGAAGTGCGCACGCAGGGCACGGTAGTTTCCGTTACTGACGGTATCTGTCGTGTGCACGGCCTGCAAGACGTTATGCAGGGCGAAATGCTGGAATTCCCCGGCAACACCTTCGGCATGGCGCTCAACCTCGAGCGTGACTCCGTCGGCGCCGTGGTTCTTGGTGAATACGAGCACATTTCCGAAGGCGACATCGTCAAGACGACCGGTCGCATTCTGGAAGTCCCCGTCGGCCCGGAACTGCTCGGCCGCGTGGTTAACTCTCTCGGCCAGCCGATCGACGGCAAGGGTCCGATCAACGCCAAGCTGACCGACAAGATCGAAAAGGTCGCGCCGGGCGTTATTTGGCGTCAGTCCGTTTCCCAGCCGGTGCAAACCGGTCTGAAGTGTGTGGACTCCATGGTTCCGGTCGGTCGTGGCCAGCGCGAGCTGATCATTGGCGACCGCCAGACCGGTAAGACCGCCGTCGCCGTCGACGCCATCATCAACCAGAAGGGCAAGGGCCTGTTCTGCGTTTATGTCGCTATCGGCCAGAAGGCTTCCACCATCGCCAACGTCGTGCGCAAGCTCGAAGAGCATGGTGCGATGGAATACACCATCGTCGTCGCTGCCCCGGCTTCCGAATCCGCTGCGCTGCAGTACCTGGCTCCCTACGCCGGCTGCACGATGGGCGAATACTTCCGCGATACCGGCGAAGACGCACTGATCATTTATGATGACTTGACCAAGCAAGCTTGGGGCTACCGCCAGGTTTCCCTGCTGCTGCGCCGTCCGCCGGGCCGTGAAGCCTATCCGGGCGACGTGTTCTATCTCCACTCCCGTCTGCTCGAACGCGCTGCTCGCGTTTCCGCCGCCTGGGTCGAGAAGCTCAGCAATGGCGCCATCAAGGGCAAGACCGGTTCGCTGACCGCTCTGCCGGTGATCGAAACGCAAGCTGGTGACGTTTCCGCCTTCGTTCCGACCAACGTGATCTCCATTACCGACGGCCAGATCTTCCTGGAAACCGACTTGTTCAACGCCGGTATCCGTCCTGCGATCAACGCCGGTATCTCCGTGTCCCGCGTCGGTGGCGCCGCCCAGACCAAGCTGATCAAGAAGCTCGGTGGTGGTGTCCGTCTGGCCCTGGCCCAGTACCGCGAACTCGCTGCTTTCGCCCAGTTTGCTTCCGATCTCGACGAAGCGA
>JAGTRV010000329.1 GCA_018262245.1 Pseudomonadota bacterium
GATATGAAGCAGTGACTTCAACTCGCAGACGCACATGTCGCTCTTGTGCTGAAGCAGTTTCAGGATTTTGACCCGATTGGGATCGGACAATGCTTTCATGATCTTGATGAACGCCTTCAAGCACCGCCTCATATATTTATAAATGGCAATATATCAAAACCGCAGCCGGACGTCAATTGACTATACTGGTGATTATCCCGATTGACGCGGGGAACGTCATTTGTTATTTTCATAGTCAATCGATCGGTTTAAAAATAGTGAACCGGAATCATTATATGTTGTCTCTTGTAGGGCAGCAACTCAATGGGTAGCCCCCGATGCGATTCAGACCGCCACTTGTTTATTTAATATCAGCCCTTGCGATATTAACCGGATGTGGGGGTGACGCCGATTACAAGCCGGTTGATTTCACCAAGACCGTTCCCATCGCCCACCCCGATTCCCGGCCGGTTCAGGAGAACATTCTCAGGGTGGCCGTCGCAGCCATGATTTCCCCAAAGGAGACCTTTATTCATTATCGCGAACTGCTGGATTACCTCGGAAGGAAATCGGGCCACAGCATTCAGCTCATTCAGCGCCGAACCTACGATGAAGTCAACGCGCTTTTTCCCAAGGGGGATATCGACCTTGCCTTCATTTGTACGGGGCCTTTTGCAGCCTCGCGGGAAAAACTCGGATTCCAGGCGCTGGCAACCCCGCAGGTGCGCGGGCAACCCTATTATCAATCCTACCTGATCGTCCACAAAGACAGTCCCCTTCAAAAGTTTGACGACCTTCGGGGCAGGGTGTTCGCCTTCACGGACCCGGACTCCAACACCGGCGCCATGGTCCCCCGGTTCTGGCTGGCGCAGCTGGGCGAGACACCCGAATCGTTTTTCAGCAAGACGATCTTCACCTACAGCCACGACAACTCGATCCTGGCGGTGGCCAAGGGTCTCGTGGATGCCGCCGCCGTAGACGGGCACCAGTGGGAATACTTCGAGCACTTCAGCCCCGCCTACACATCCAAGACCCGCGTGATCCGTAAATCGCAGCCTTTCGGCAGCCCGCCGCTGGTGGCCTCCGATCGGCTGAAATACGACGTGCGATCGAAAACCCAAGAGATCATGCTGTCCATGCACACCGACCCCGAGGGCAAGCGTATTCTTGAGAATCTATTAATCGATCGCTTCGTCGCCCCTCGGGAGGAGTGGTACGAACCGGCCCGGGCAATGATCGCCGGCCTGCCAGCCTCGGCCAAGTGACGACCCCATGCGACCCAGGACCCTAAGGCACACCCTGCTGCTCGCCATTGCCGTCATCGTCCTTGTCAGCGGGGTCCTGATCTCGCAGCTGGTCACCCACCGCTACAGCGTCAGCCTGATCGAGGGCGCTGTTGCCCAGGCCGAACATGCCGCTCACAAGCTTGCACTAGACGCCGCCGAGCAGGTTCTCATCAATGACCTGGTGGGCCTGCAACGAATGCTGGACGGACAGCTCGCCGCCAACCCCGCTGTGTCCTACATTTTCATCATCCGCGACGGCCAGGTGCTCAGCCACACCTTTCAGGCCGGAGTGCCGGTCGAGTTGCTCGCGGCCAATGCCGTAGCGGGTTCCGAGACGGGCCATGTCGAGAAGATCGTATCGGGCAAGGGCGAGCGCTTCCTGGATATCGCCTGGCCCATCTTCGGCGGCCGGGCCGGTACGCTGCGCATCGGTTTTTCGGAGGAGCCGTACCGCAAGAAGGTGGGCGAGCTTTGGTTTCAGATGAGCTTGATCACGCTGGGGGTACTGCTGGTGGCGCTGTTCGCCGGACAGCTCTTTATCTTCCGGCTCACCCGGCCGCTGCTGCGACTGGCCGACGACGTGGAGGCCTTAAGCGAGGACAACCTCGCCCCGCTCGCGCCCGCAAAGGGCCGCGCCGAGATCACGCGCCTGGCATCCGCCTTCAACAGCATGCTCGGCAGGCTGCGGGATTATACCGGCCGCCTGGAAACTTCCAACCGGCAGCTGGAGAAAAAGAACGAGGAACTCGGTCGCGCCCAACGCCAGCTGCGGACATCGCTTTCGATCACGCAGGAGCTGGCCGCATTGGCCGATCTGAAGGAGGTGAGCGCATACCTGATCCGCGCTTTCAAAGGCATCATCGAGTGCCGGAACATGGCGCTGGTCGTCTTCAGCAGCCTCGCCGACGAGGCCTTCGTGACATCCGACAAGGGGACCCTGCCGCTGCCGGCCGATGCCGCCTGCGCCTCTCATGCCGTGTTCGCCACCCTGACAGGGATCCGCTTTGTCAAAAGGGACAGCTTGGCGGGTGTCCCGCTCCCAATAGAGATGCAAGCCGCCAGCCAGTTGGCGGTTCTGCCGTTTCATCACCAGCAGGAGTTCCTGGGGGCGATGGTCATCGGCTGTCCGGCCGAATGCACGTGCGTGACGAAGGAGCTGGAGGTGATCGAGCTGATCCTGAAGCAGACCTCCGGCGCGCTGCGCCGTGCCGTGCTGCACGAGGAGGAACTCCGTGACCTGCGGGCCCGCATCGAACCGACGGCCGAGTTCAGCGGGATGGTCGGCAAGGACCCCAAGATGCAGGTCATCTACAAACTGATCGAGGACGTGGCCCCGACCGACGCCACCGTGCTCATCCAAGGGGAAAGCGGCACCGGCAAAGAACTGGTCGCCAGGGCCATCCACCAGCACAGCCCCCGCCGGGAAAAGCCCTTCGTGGTGATCAACTGCTCAGCCTACCCGAGCACCCTGCTCGAAAGCGAGCTCTTCGGCCACGAGAAAGGGGCCTTCACCGGCGCTTCCCGGCGCCGCGCCGGCCGTTTCGAGCAGGCTAACGGCGGCACCGTTTTCCTGGACGAGATCGGCGAGATTTCCCAGACCGCCCAAATCAAGCTGCTGCGGGTGCTGCAAAGCCAGAAGTTCGAGCGCATCGGCGGCGAGCAGACGCTGGCGGTCGATGTCCGCATCCTGGCGGCCACGAACAAGAACCTGCTCGACCAGGTGAAGGCCGGGCAGTTCCGCGAGGACCTTTTCTACCGGTTGAACGTCATCCCCATCCAGGTGCCTCCGCTGCGCGAACGGCAAAACGAC
>JAGTRV010000330.1 GCA_018262245.1 Pseudomonadota bacterium
GTGCTGAATGTCATCCCGCCGCACCGGGCCGGCGACATCGCCGCCAAGTCGGGCATCAAGCTGATCAACAACCGCTGGGTGGACATCAACTGGCTGTCGATGGAATCAACCAGCACACCGGGCATCCACGTACTGGGCGACGCCGTCTTCCCGGCGCCGACCATGCCGAAGTCCGGCCACATGGCCAACCAGCACGGCAAGCTCGCCGCAGCGGCAATCCTGAACCTGCTCTCCGGCCAGGAACCGAACCCGGAACCGGTGGTCATGAACACCTGCTACAGCTTCGTCGATAGCAAGAACGTCATCCACGTTTCGTCGGTGCACCAGTACGATGCCGCCACCAAGACCGTGCAACCGGTCAAGGGCGCCGGCGGGGTCTCCGTCGCTCGCAACGAACTGGAAGCCAAGGTCGCCATGGGCTGGGCCAAGAACATCTGGGCCGACATGCTGACCTGATTTTTTATCTGCTGCAATGACAAAAGGCCGCAATTGCGGCCTTTTGTCATTTCGATGTGCCCATGGCTCAATCCAGCGTTGCGATGTACTCAGCCACGGCATGGGTTTCCAGTTCAGACAACTTGGACGCGATGGTGTGCATCACCGCATTGTCATTGGTCCGCTCGCGCTTGTTGAACTGCTTGAGCTGGTCCTCGATATAGCGCGGATGCTGGCCGGCCAGGCGCGGCAACTGCGGCGTCCCTAGCCCCTTGGCCCCGTGGCAGGTCGAACAGGCCGGCAAGCCACTAAACTGGTTGCCGCGATTGAAAACGAACTTACCGACCGCCAGCAATTCGGCATCCCTGGCCGGGCGCGGCCCGACCACCTTGGCCTGGAAGAAGGCGCCGAGTGCTTGCATTTCGGCTGGCGTCAGGTCCTCCGCCTGCGGCTTCATGGTGTCGCTGGCCCGTTTGCCGGACTTGAAGTCACCCAGTTGCTTGGCGATGTATTCGGAGTGCTGGCCTGCCAGACGCGGAAAGACCGCACTGGCCGACTCGCCATTCAGGCCGTGACAAAGGAAGCAACGTCCCCCGACGATTTCTTCCGCCCGCTTCAGATCGACAGGCGCAGCATCGGCCGCCAGCACGACACTTGACCCAACCAACAGCCCCAAAGCAATACCTCGTTGAATCAGCCCAAACATCACAACCCCCTTATATTTGATAATAATCAAATATTAATTTTCTTCTATTCGAAAAGCAACGAGCTCACAGGGCGCGCAGAAACTCGGCCACAGCGCGAATTTCATCGGTGGTCAGACGCTTGGCAATGTCCTGCATCAGTGCATTGTCGTTGGTCCGCTTGCGCTCCTCGAACAGCGTCAATTGGGTTTCGATATAGAGTGTATGCTGGCCAGCAATGCGCGGCAGCACGTCCGATCCGGTCCCGGTCTCGCCGTGGCACTCACGGCAGGGCGTCAGCCCCTTGGTGGGGTTGCCCTGCTTGTAGATCTGCTCGCCGATAGCACGCATCTCCCCGTAAGCCGACTTGCCCCGGCTCGGCTCCTGGTGGCTGAAATAATGCGCCGCCGCCCGCATGTCGTTATCGTCCATGTCGGCCACGATCTTGCGCATGTCGCTACTCTCGCGCTCGCCCGACTTGAAGTTACGTAACTGCTTGAGCAGATAGGCCTCGTTCTGGCCAGCCAGCTTAGGATAGAGCGGACTGGAACTGTCACCGGTCGCACCGTGGCACAGAAAACATTTGCCCATGACCTGTTCTTCGCCGCGCTGCATCAGCGCCTGATCCTCCACGGCCTGCGCGGCCACCGCAAAAAGTGCCGCGGCGGCAACGACAAAACGTCGAATCATGCCTTCCCCGTACTGCCGAAACCACCTTCCCCACGATGGCTGGCATCGAAGTCATCGACAATATTGAAGCCAACCTGCAAGACCGGCACGATAATCAATTGAGCGATGCGATCCAGTGGATTCAGCGTAAAGCTCGCATGCCCGCGATTCCAGACCGACACCATCAGTTCGCCCTGATAGTCGCTGTCGATCAACCCGACCAGGTTGCCAAGCACGATACCGTGCTTGTGACCAAGGCCGGAGCGCGGCAGGATCATCGCCGCCAGCCCCGGGTCGGCGAGGTGAATGGCCATGCCGGTCGGCACCAGCGTCGTCTGGCCCGGCTCGACATGCAACGGCGCTTCAATGCAGGCGCGCAGATCCAGCCCGGCTGATCCCGGCGTCGCGTAATGCGGGGGCGTTTCACGCAGGCGGTTATCGAGGATTTTTACGTCGATCTGGTGCATCAGTTTCTTCCTGTCAGTTGGGCAATGTGTTCGATCAGTTGCCGCGCCAGCACCGACTTGGGTGCGGGTGTCAGCGGATGGGTGCCGGCATCGTCAAACAACACCAGTCGGTTATCGTCACCACCAAAACCATCCTGGATCAGGTTACCGGCAATCAACGGGATATTCTTCTTGCGCCGCTTGGCCTGAGCATACTCTTCCAGATTACGGCTTTCGGCTGCGAAACCAACGCAGAACGGGCCATCCGTCATTGCAGCCACTTCAGCCAGAATATCCGGATTCTCGATCAGTTCGATCGGCGGAATGCCGCCAGTGTCCTTCTTCAGTTTGTGCTCGGCAGCATTAGCCACGCGATAATCGGCCACGGCAGCAACGCCGATAAAAATATCAGCCACCGGCGCTCGTGCCATCACCGCAGCATGCATTTCCAGCGCGCTCCTGATATTGATGCGCTCAACGCCCAGTGGTGCGGCAAAACCAACCGGCCCCGAAACCAGGGTCACTTCCGCCCCGGCCTGCCGTGCGGCGCGCGCCACGGCATAACCCATGCGCCCGGAAGACAGGTTGGTGATGCCCCGCACCGGGTCGATTGCTTCAAAAGTTGGCCCGGCAGTAAGCAGCAGCTTTTGGCCGAGCAACACCTTGGGCATGAAGAAGGTGACCACTTCTTCGAGAATTTCTTCCGGCTCCAGCATGCGCCCGGCGCCGACTTCACCACAAGCCTGCTCACCACTGGCCGGGCCAAGCACCTGCACGCCGTCGGCCTGCAATTGGCTGACATTGCGTTGCGTCGCCGGGTTTTCCCACATCTGGCGGTTCA
>JAGTRV010000146.1 GCA_018262245.1 Pseudomonadota bacterium
TGGTCATCATTCGTGGCGGCGGGGCGGTTAATGACCTAGCCTGGCTCAATGACTACGAGTTGGCCAAGACCATCTGCACACTGCCGGTGCCGGTGCTCACCGGCATCGGCCATGAGCGCGACAACACCATTCTCGATGAAGTCTCGAACACCCGCTTTGATACGCCCAGTAAAGTCGCCGCCGGTATTGAACAAGTTATCAAGCGGCGGGTCGCGGAGGTCAAAGCCAGCTTCGAACTTCTGACCAATTTCGCCAAACGAACGGTGAATGCTGCCAGCGGCCGAGTCGATAGGAGCTTGGCCAGTATTCAATCCGGCGCAGTGCGCCAAATAGCCGCGGCGCGGCAGGCCAGCTCGAACTTGATGAATGAGGTCCAGCTTGAGGCCACCAAAACCGTGCATGCAGCCAAGCAGGACGCCCAAGCCTTGTTCTCCGAATTACGAGGAGAAGCTGGCAATGTGGTCAAAACGGCCCGTATGCTCGCGTCCTCCCGATTGGAGATCATTCGTGACCGTGCCGTCGTCGATGTGCTTCGCAGCAAGGAGTCGGCAAAACAAGGATTCGATGCCGTGACCTCATCAGCATACCGAGTCATCGCCGATGCCAAACAATCATCGAAAGCCTTGTTCCTTGAAGTGGCGGGCCAAGGCCCAGAGAAAACCTTGGGTCGAGGGTTTGCCATCGTCCGGGATGGGCAAGGAAAACCGATTACCTCGGTAGCCAGCGTGAAGCCCGTTGGCGAGATAGAAATTGAATTCAGGGACGGCCGGGTGGCTGCCCAAGTGAAAAATAGGGATTGAGAGATGTCTGAGAAAAGCTTCAAGCAGGCTTACGGCGTACTGCAAAAGCACGCTGAGACCCTTCGCAACCAGCAGGAGCCGAACATTGACGACTTGCTGACCATCGTCACTGAGTCAGTCGATGCCTACAAGGTCTGCAAAGAGCGTATTGATGCAGTCGAAAAGGCGCTGGAACAGGCGCTGAGTGGGGCAGAGGCGAACAATGGTGATGCGGGTTTCTTTGATGATCGCCGTGGTGAACCTCCGCCGGATGTGGGCTCGTCCTCGCACCCGGCCTTTACGGACATTCCGTTCTGATGGAAGCCGCTTCGTCTGACCTAGTTTATCGAATCGCAGAACATCTCAAAGCGAAGTTTGCCTCGGAAAGCTCGGGACATGACTGGCACCACATTCACAGAGTATGGAAGCTGGCCAGCCAGATTGGGGGCAGGGAAGTCGCCAATATCGAGGTCGTTGAACTTGGCGCACTGGTTCATGACATCGCTGACTGGAAGTTCCACGACGGCGACGACAGCGTGGGCCCACGCGAAGCTGAGTATCTGCTCAGGGCAGAGGGGACTTCGGCTGAGGTTATCGCCCAAGTCGTCGACATCGTCCGGACGATATCCTTCAAGGGGGCTGGCGTTACGACAGCAATGGGGACGTTGGAAGGGAAGTGTGTCCAGGATGCCGACCGTCTTGATGCGATTGGTGCCATCGGTATTGCCCGCTGCTTTGCCTACGGTGGCCATGCCGGGCGCCTGATTTACGACCCGGATGAATTGCCGGAAATGCATGTGACGGCTGAAGCGTACAAGGCATCCAAAGGTCATAGCCTGAACCACTTTTACGAAAAACTTTTCCTGCTCAAGGACCGGATGAATACAGCGACCGGTAAATCGATGGCGGAGGAACGTCATCGGTTCATGGAACTATATATTGAGCGCTTTTTGGCAGAGTGGAATGTTTAAACAATGAGGACGCACGTGATGAAAATTAGTACCGGAAATATCCTGTTGGTCGCCGCCATTCTTCTTGGGGGAAATGCTTTTGCCGATGAACATGGGCACATGCATCACAATTTCTCAAAGGATGTGGACGCCTTCCATGCCGTTCTGGCGCCGGTTTGGCATGCTCGACCCGGACCTGCGCGTACCCAAGATGCCTGTGACAAGGCTGGCGAAATGGCTCGATTAGCTAAAGACATTCGCTCCGCGGACGCCCTGCAGCTTAATGCTTCAATTAATGTGCTTAAGGGAAAGTGCGACGGCGGCAAGGGTGAAGTCGATGTTGCCTTGTACGATGTTCATGAGGCCTTCCACCGTCTCATTGAGGTGAGACCCGCGTCTTCAAAGCGCTAAACGTACGTCTTACTCGACGCTATGAATCTAGAACTAGCCGATATCCTGAATTAGATGCACTGCGCTCAATCAAGTACGACTTCAGTCACCCGAGGTGGCGCTTCAGCCAGGACTAGCGCGTGAGCTTTCTCTCAACAGCAGTCAACTTTCTTGTCTTACCCTTTGCGATAGCCAGTTACCGCACTGACCTGCGGCGCACTCTCGTTGCATTGATTGCCGACGGCGTCCTGGTGTTGCTGGTGCTGGTCAGCGCCATGCTCCTGAGCGTCCTGCCCAGCCTGCCGGCATTCGATGTTGTGACCGACTATCGCCCGAAGATTCCTTTGCGGATTTATACAGCCGATGGCGCGCTGCTCGGGGAATTCGGCGATGAACACCGGGACTTCACACCGATCATGGAGATTCCCCCGGTCTTGAAGGATGCACTGTTGGCGATCGAGGACGCCCGATTCTACGAGCACAGCGGCGTTGATTACCGAGGCGTCTTGCGGGCGCTGGTGGCCGATCTGACCGGCGGTTTTCGGCAAGGCGCCTCGACGATCACGATGCAGGTGGCGCGCGCTTTTTTCCTCTCCCAGGAAAAAACCGTGAAGCGCAAATTGGCCGAGGTGGTACTGGCCTATCGCATCGAATCGGCGTTGAGCAAGGATCAGATCCTTGAGCTCTACATGAACCAGATCTACCTTGGCCAGCGCACGCATGGTTTTGCCAGCGCTGCCCGGACCTATTTCAATAAGCGCCTGCAGGATCTGACCTTGGCGGAGGCGGCCATGCTGGCCGGTATCCCGCAAAATCCGGCCAAGCGCAATCCGGCGGTCAACCCGGTCCGGGCCAAGGCTCGCCAGGAGCTCGTCTTGAAGCGCATGTTGCTGCTGGGCAAGATCACTCAGGCGCAGTATGCCGAGGCCGTCAGCCAGCCCCTCAAGATCGGCCGCAGTCTGCAGTTCGAGGCCCATGCCGATTACGTCGCCGAACTGGTGCGCCAGGAACTTTATGCGCGATACAAGGGCGATGCTTATACCCAGGGTTTGAATGTCTATACCACGCTTAACAAGGCCGAGCAAAACGCGGCCTACGACTCAGTCCGGCGCAATGTCCTGGCCTACGACCAACGCCATGGCTACAGGGGACCGGAAGGTTTTGTCGATTTGCCGGGCAATGCCGACGAGCAGGAAGAAGCCATCGACCGAATCCTGGCAAGGCATCCGAGCAGCGACAACCTGATCTCGGCCGTCGTCACCGAAGTCTCGGCCAAACTTGTCCGCGCCGAACCTGCCTCCGGCGACACGCTGGAAATCAAGGGCGAGGGGCTGCGTTTCGCCGCCCGCGCCCTGCAGCCGAACGCCAAAATGGATTCCAGGATTCGGGTCGGTTCGGTGATTCGCGCCAGCCAGGACGGCAAGGGCCGGTGGTCGATCACGCAGATGCCTGACGTCGACGCCGCTTTCGTCGCCCTGAATGCCGAAGATGGCTCATACCGGGCCATGGTCGGCGGTTTCGATTTTGCCCGCAATCAGTTCAACCATGTCACCAGCGCCTGGCGCCAGCCGGGATCGAGCATCAAGCCCTTCGTTTATTCGGCCGCGCTGGAAAAGGGTTTTTCGCCGGCTACCCTGATGAACGATGCCCCGCTGTCGCTGCCTGGCGGCGAAAACGGCCAGGCCTGGGAACCCCGCAATGACGACGGCTTCGATGGTCCGATCAGCCTGCGCCAGGCCTTGGCCCGCTCGAAGAACGTCGTTGCGGTCCGCTTGCTGCAAGCCATCACGCCGCAATATGGGCGCGACTACCTGCAACGCTTCGGCTTCGATGCCGCCAAACATCCGGCCAACCTGACCATGACGCTGGGCAGCGGCTCGGTCACCCCGCTGCAGATGGCCTCTGCTTACGCGGTATTTGCCAATGGCGGATTCAGAGTCACCCCCCGGCTGATCCAGAAAATTACTGACGCCCACGGCACCGTGCTGTGGGAAGCACCGCCGCCGCCGGCTCGGCAGGAGGAGCAACGGGCCATCGACCCCCGCAATGCCTTCATCATGGACAGCATGCTGCGCGAGGTGGTCAGAAGCGGTACCGGTGCCCAGGCAAGCCAGCGCCTGGGTCGCAGCGACCTGGCGGGCAAGACCGGCACCACCAGCAACGCGGTCGACGGCTGGTTTGCCGGCTATAGCGGCAACGTCGTCGCAGTCTCGTGGATGGGGCACGATCAGCCCAAATCGCTCGGCGGTCGGGAATTCGGTGCAACCCTGGCGCTGCCGATCTGGATCGACTACATGCGCCAGGCCTTGTCCGGCAAGCCGCCCAGCGACAGAAAACCGCCACCGGGCGTCTCCTTCGTCGATGGTGACTGGCTCTACGATGAATTCAAGGGCGATGAGGGGGTCAAGGCACTGGACGTGGAGGTGTCACCGCTCAACTCCATCTTTGAGACGCTACGGAAGGCGTTCGGCGGCTGAAGCGGGAAAAATTTCAGTCGCCACCCGGACTCAGGCGAAGGGATTGGGCGAAGCGCCGCTCGTTCGCCGGAAGTGCTCTGGCGGCGTCCTTGCCGGCCGATGCTGCTGATGCAGCTGATCGATCTCGCCGCTGAACAGGGCTGATATTGGTCGCGAAGCAGACGCTCGAATGGCTGCAATTCAGAACGCGTTACTCACCCCTACGATAACGACAGCGATCCTGCTGTCGGTACCTCACGCATGGCGGCCAACTTCACGTAGAGCGTGCTGCGTGAAATCCCCAGGTTTCGGGCCGCCATCGACAGGTTGCCGTGGCTGTTGGCCACGGCGGCATTGATTGCGGCCCGCTCCATTTCGGCCAGGCGACCGGCTGCCATGGCCGGCGTTACCTCACCGCGCGCCAGCACCGCATCGACTGCGGCAGCGGCTATATGCGGCGGGAGCAGGCTGCCATCGACGCGGTTGCCATCGCTTAGCGCAAACATGGCTTCGAACACATTTTGCAATTCGCGGATATTTCCCGGCCAGCGATAGCGCAGCAGATGGTGCAGGACTTCGGGGGCCAGGCTCTTCGGCAGGCAGCCGTATTTGCGGGCCAAGCGCTGGTTGAGATGGCCGATGATCGCTTCGGTATCCTCTGGGCGCTCGCGCAAGGGCGGCAGGTGCAGGCTGACGACGCAGAGCCGGTGGAAAAGATCTTCGCGGAAACGGCCGGTGCTGGAATCCGCTTGCAGGTCGCGATTGGTCGCGGCAATGATGCGCACTGCCACTTTGCGTTCCTTGGTGTCGCCGAGCCGGACGACCACGCCGTCCTGCAGCACACGCAGCAGATGAGGTTGCATGTCGAGCGGCATTTCGCCGATTTCATCGAGAAACAGGGTGCCGCCGTCAGCCTGTTCGAACTTGCCGGGCAGCCCACCGCGACGGGCGCCGGTAAATGCGCCTTCGCTATAGCCGAACAATTCGCTGGCCAGCAGTTCGCGGGTCAGGGCGCCGCAATTGACAGCGATGAAAGGGCCTTCCGGTTTGCTGCTCGCCTTGTGGATGGCGCGCGCGAAAACCTCCTTGCCGGCGCCGGTTTCACCGAGCAAGAGGACGGGCAGATCGAGTGGTGCGATTCTTTTGGCGCGGGCTTTTGCTGTCGAAATGGCCTGGCTGGTGCCGATGATTTCAGCGAAGACCTCATCCGTCGTCCTGGTTGCCGGGGGCGGGATGCTGACTGATTGTCGTGCCGGTGTGCCGATGGGGATGACCAGCAGGGTGCCGAGGTCACCATCGCGGGAACGTACCGGGTGCAGCCATTCCGGGCGTAGCCAGAGCGGCGTCTGGCTCAGGCGCTCGTCGGGATGCACGGCGAAGTCGAGGGCGGTGACCTGGCTGCCAACCTCGAAAGGCAGGCGCACACCGTACATCTCGCGGGCCTGTTGCATGCAGCCGCTGGTCTTGACGATACGACCGCGCTGATCAAACAACACCACGCAATCGTTGCCATAACGGCTGAAACCGTCCGTGGCGTGTTCGAGCAGACGGCCATGCTGTTCCGCGTCGCGGCGGGCCAGGATGCCTTCGATCTGTTTGGCCGCCGAGATGACCAGGCCCAGCGTATGTCCGTGAAAGGTTTCCTTGACGCCGGAAACATCGACGACGCCGAGCAGGTTCCTGCCCAGCGGGTCGAGGATGGGGGCAGCGGCACAGGTCCAGTGCTTGACATCGATGCAGTAGTGTTCGCTGGCGTAGATTTGCACGGCCTGATGCGTGGCAATGGTCGTACCGATGGCATTGGTGCCGATCAGGTCTTCGCTCCAGCAACCGCCTGGTGCCAGGTTGATCTGCTCGCCCGCATCGCGGGCGCGGGATTCGCCATTGAGGTCGAGAATGGTCCCGCTTGGGTCACTGAGCATGATCAGTGTGCCTGATTCGCGCAGGATTTCGCGCAGGGTTTCGAGCACCGGCTTGGCCGCCTCATATAGATCATGGGAGCGCGCCCGCAACTGGTGAATCTTGTCGCCATTAGCCGTCGGGGCACTGCCGATGCCTGGATCGACGGACTCCGAACGGCTGCGCCGCCAGGAGTCGAGTACCACATTGCGCACGCCAACACCGGGCAATGGCCGGTTCTCAAGGAATCGTTCCCATGAACGGGCTACAGCCGACTCGTCGCCGATTCGTGGAATAAGAAAATTGCTGTTGGCAGTCACATTGGGCTCGTGGCGGGCTCCGGGGTGTTTATGGAAAAACAATAAATCAACCTAATCATAACCGTAGCCGACGATGGATTTCAAGTCAATAAAATCGTTGTAGATCAATGGGTTGTGCGCCGCAGCAAATAACTTGTGAAGTGTCCGGAATTCGGACAGTTCGCAATTGGCGTCGTTATTCAGGACATTTTTAGCTGTTTCTCCGGACAGTGGTCATTTTCCGAAAATTTTCGCCAAGTCAATGATTTGTTGGCTAATTTCCGTGAATCGGCAGTTTTTATGCGGCCTGGCCCGGCCCTTGCCATTAAGTCGGCGTGGGATCACTCGCCACAACATACCAATGACAGGAGACAAATATGCAAATCCAGCAGTCAAGCGTACAGGTGATGGGCATCGATGCCGGCGGCACGATGACCGATACCTTCTTTGTCCGGGCCGACGGCCGTTTCGTCGTCGGCAAGGCACAAAGCAATCCCGGCGACGAATCGCTCGCCATCTACAACTCTTCGGTCGATGCGCTCGAACACTGGGGCCGCAACGTTGATGACGTCTATCCTGAACTGGCGACCTGCGTCTACTCGGGGACGGCGATGCTCAACCGCATCCTGATGCGTAAGGGGCTTGATGTTGGCCTGGTCTGCAACAAGGGTTTCGAGCAGATCCACTCGATGGGTCGCGCCCTGCAGAGTTATCTCGGCTACGCGCTGGAGGACCGCATCCACCTCAATACCCACCGTTACGACGAGCCGCTGGTGCCGGTTTCCCGTACCCGCGGCGTCACCGAACGTACCGACGTGCAGGGCAAAATCGTCATTCCGCTGCGCGAAGACGAAGTGCGCCAGGCGACCCGCGAACTGGTCGAGGCCGGTTCCCAGGCCATCGTCATCTGCCTGCTGCAATCCCACAAGAATGAAGCCAGCGAGCAGCGGGCACGAGATATCGTTCGCGAAGAATTGAAGAAGCTGAAGTCCGACATCCCGGTCTTCGCCTCGGTGGATTACTACCCGTCGCGGAAGGAAAGCCACCGGATGAACACGACCATTCTCGAAGCCTACGGCGCCGAACCGTCGCGCCAGACGCTGAAGAAGGTCAGCGACCGCTTCAAGAAGCATGGCGCCAAGTTTGATCTGCGCGTGATGGCCACGCACGGCGGCACGATCAGCTGGAAGGCCAAGGAACTGGCCCGCACTATCGTCTCCGGCCCGATCGGTGGGGTGATCGGCTCGAAGCTGCTCGGCGAATACCTCGGTGACGAAAACATCGCCTGCTCCGATATTGGTGGCACCAGCTTCGATGTGGCGCTGATTACCAAGGGCAACTTCGCCATCAAGTCCGACCCCGACATGGCTCGTCTGGTCCTCTCCCTGCCGCTGGTCGCGATGGACTCGGTCGGTGCCGGTGCCGGCAGCTTCGTCCGCCTCGACCCCTACAGCAAATCGATCAAGCTCGGTCCAGACAGTGCCGGTTATCGCGTCGGCACCTGCTGGCCGGAAAGCGGGCTGGACACGGTTTC
>JAGTRV010000147.1 GCA_018262245.1 Pseudomonadota bacterium
TATTGCTTGCCTTAGTAGGCGATATATTCTAAATTTTCAAGGGGAATAATAATGAAATCTGCGACGCGTAAGTTTGCTTTAGTAGTTGCCGCATGCTGCATGTCTTTGGGAGCGCAAGCTAACGTTCTCAGAAGTATCATTTCCGAGGATGCCCCTGGGACTAATGGCGCATGGTCGTTCGGAACGATATTCACGGTTGGCGCGAATAACCTTAATGTCACATCATTAGGTGCCTACGATTTCGCGGGTGACGGCTTCACTACTGGACAAATCAAAGTCGGAATATTCGACGAGATTTCTAGCGCGTTGCTGGTATCGACAAACGTCCTGTCCAGCGATCCTCTTCTAGGTTTGTACCGTTATTCGTCCGTCAACATTGACCTGCTAGCGGGTCACCAATACAGGTTAGTTGCCGATAGCGGTTCCGATCTTTACATTCAGGGAAATGGCACTTGGACTTACTCTGGTGATGTTACCCTCAACGGCTATGGATACTGCTCAGGAACCTCCCTGACGAAATGCAACTCCAATACTGAAGGTGATTATGGCATGGCGAACCTTCAATACAATGTTGGAATACAATCCGTGCCGGAACCGGCCAGCCTTGCCCTTCTTGGCCTTGGCCTCGTTGGTCTGGTTGCCTCCCGCCGTCGCAAGACCGCCTAAGCAAGCCGTATTCAGTACTGAACCCGCCTTCGTGGCGGGTTTTTCGTTTCTAGTATTGCGAATACAGATTGCGACTAGTCGAACTTGTCAGCCATCCGGTTCATGGCCTCAAGCCGATCCTCGAATAGCCCAAGGCGTTTCGCCATCCCTGACAGGGAAGCACTGACGAAAGCATCATGCTCTGCCCTCCGTCGCTCGAAGGTGCGCCAGAGCACCCCTTTGGGCTTCCAGCCGTTGCCATTCAATATCCCCGCATCCCATTGAAGCCGTGCCCTGATTTTGTCCGCCCGTCGTGCGGCTCTGTCATCATCTGTTTCCCGCTGGCATTAGTGGTTCAGCTTGTGACAGCGCCGACAGGCAAACATGCAGCCACCGTACAGGATCGCCACCCGTCGCCCACATCCAACGGCAGGGCAGATACCTGTCCCTGAATAAGCGGCACTCATGGACTTGTACTTGGTTACCTCTTTTCGGCCAATAATTTGGCATCCATATTCAGACCAAAGAAATGAACCATAGCGGCTTCTGAGGGTGTCTTGCGATGTTCTGCAACAGGCTGAAACGTCACTCCAAATTTTGGATCTGTTCGCGCATCTGTTCGATCAGCAGCTTGAGATCCATCGACGCCTGTGAAACCTCGGTAATTGCCGACTTGGAGCCCAGGGTATTGGCTTCACGATTGAGTTCCTGCATCAGGAAATCGAGGCGCTTGCCACAGGCGCCCCCCTGCTTCAGCACCCGCTCGACTTCATCGAGGTGGGTAGTCAGCCGCGAAAGCTCTTCGGCGACATCGATTCGGGTCGCGAAAACGGCCACTTCCTGCAGGATGCGATCGTCACTGGCGTTGCCCAGCGCTTCGGTCAAACGTTGACGCAGCTTGTCGGTGAATATCGCCTGGGCTTCAGGAATACGGGGTGCCACCCGGCGCACGATGTCGCGCATGCCATTGACGCGCTCGACGATCATCGCCGCCAGCTTGTCGCCTTCGCGCCCCCGACTGGCGGCAAATTCATCGAGCACCTCGCGCGCCAGCGCCATGACGACCGGCCCAAAAGCAGCGAAATCGACGCTTTGGTCGCCGAACATGCCTGGCCAGCGCAGGGTTTCGTTGACCGATAGCGGGCTGGCATCGGGCATTTCATGCCGCACACGCTCGCTCAGCAGCTTCAGTGACGCGAGCAGTTCGCCATTGAGTTGCAGCTGATCGGCACGGGCGGCCGAGGCACTGAAAGAGAGGCGGCATTCCACTTTGCCGCGTGATAATCTCGCGGCCAGCAATTCACGCAGGGGCATTTCCAGCGAGCGCAATTCATCGCTGACGCGGAAATGAAAATCGAGATAGCGGGAATTGACGCTTTTAAGCTCAAGTTGCAGTGTTCCGCGCTCAATATCGCGCGTTTTAACGGCATAACCAGTCATACTACAGATCATGATCAGGGGTTCTCCACCTTTACAGGCCGGACAACACGCCCGAAAATGCCTGAAATTGCATCATAACCGCGAGATCCATGGCGCAACAAGCCAATCAGGCCTTACCTAACGGCCACCCGCTCGAAGAGTACATAATTGACCGCCAGCTTTCGCTCGGCGGCTTTTCCATTGTCTATCTCGCCACGGATCCCGAGGGCCGCCAGGTCGCGATCAAGGAATACCTGCCCAATAGCCTCGCGCTGCGCAGCAAGGGAGAAATCAAGCCAGTCATCACCGCGGAACATCTCGGTGCCTTCCGCTATGGCATGAAGTGCTTCTTCGAGGAAGGCCGCGCCTTGGCCCGCCTGTCTCACCCCAACGTGATCCGCGTGTTGAATTTTTTCCGCGCCAACGACACCGTCTATATGGTGATGGAGTACGAACACGGCCGAACACTGCAAGAATTCATCCAGAAACACCAGGGGCACATTTCCGAACGCTTCATCCGCGGCGTCTTCACCCGCCTGTTGAACGGTCTGCGCGAAGTCCATTCGAACAAGCTGCTGCATCTTGACCTGAAACCGTCGAATATTTACCTGCGGGGCGACAATACGCCGGTGCTGATCGACTTCGGCGCCGCGCGCCAGACCCTGGTCACCGACCAGCCGATTCTCAAGCCGATGTACACGCCTGGCTTCGCGTCACCGGAACACTATGGCAACCGCAAGGACCTCGGACCGTGGAGTGACATCTACAGCGTCGGCGCCTCGATGTATGCCTGCCTGGCGGGCGTCGCACCGCAAGCGGCCGATGCCCGCATGAAAAAAGACACCCTCCCCCCCGCCATGATGCGCTGGGACGGCCAGTACTCCGATCGCCTGCTGGAGATCATCGACTGGTGCCTCAACCTGAACCACCTTTACCGTCCGCAAAGCGTCTTTGCCCTGCAGAAGGCGCTCGTCGAAACGATTACGCCACCACGCCCGAAGGCCAATCCTAGTTGGCTGGGCCGCTTTGTCGAAAAACTCAGGAAGCCGATTTAATGAGATTCACCATCTATCAGGAAAGTCGCCAAGGCGGCCGCTCCAACAACGAGGACCGCACGACCTACTGCTACTCCCGCGACGCCCTGCTGATGGTTGTTGCCGACGGCATGGGTGGCCATCACTATGGTGAAATCGCAGCGCAGATCGCCGTCCAGACGCTGGCTGACGCCTTTCAGCGCGAAGCCCGGCCGCTACTCAACGATCCCTTCCGTTTTCTGCAGAAGGGCATGACCAATGCGCACCACGCCATTCTCGATTACACGGCTCGCCACCGCCTGAAAGACACCCCGCGCACCACCTGTGTCGCCTGCGTCATCCAGGACAACGTGGCCTACTGGGCACATGCCGGTGACTCCCGCCTGTTCATGATGCGTGACGGCCGGGTCATCGCCCAGACCAAGGATCATTCGCGCATTCGCCTGCTCGTCGAAGAAGGCATGATCACCGAGGCTCAGGCTGCCTTCCACCCTGACCGCAACAAGATCTACAGCTGCCTGGGCAGCCCGACGCCGCCGGAGATCGAATTCTCACGCAAGACACCGCTCGATCACGGCGACATCCTCCTGCTCTGCTCGGATGGCCTGTGGGGTGAAATGTCCGGCGACATGATGGCCGTCGCCCTGAAAGGCACCAACCTGCTGCAAGCCGTGCCGATGGTGCTCAACCAGGCGGAACTCAAGGGCGGCGCCCATGGCGACAACCTGTCGGTCGTCGCGGTGCGTTGGGAAGACACTTATGTCGAAGAGGCGAGCAGCGCCATCTCGACCCAGACCATGAGCCAGGACGAAGTGACGACCCGCCTTGAGGAATTCGGCCGCAACCCGGCCTACAAGAGCGAACTGAGCGACGACGAAATCGAGGATGCGATCGAGGAAATCCGCTCCGCCATCGAAAAATATTCACCCCCGAAAAAATAAGGATTACCCAATGCGCCCCAGCCAACGCCAGCCGGACCAGCTTCGCACTGTCCGCATCACCCGCAATTTCACGCGCCACGCCGAAGGCTCGGTGCTGATCGAAATGGGTGACACCCGCGTGCTGTGTACGGCCAGCGTCGAAGAAAATGTGCCGCCCTTCCTGCGCGGCAAGGGCCAGGGCTGGGTCACGGCCGAATACGGCATGCTGCCGCGTGCCACGCACACCCGCTCTTCTCGCGAAGCCGCCAAGGGCAAGCAGACCGGCCGCACCCAGGAAATCCAGCGCCTGATCGGCCGCGCCCTGCGCGCCGTGGTTGACCTGAAGGCGCTGGGCGAGCGCCAGATCACCCTCGACTGCGATGTGTTGCAGGCCGATGGCGGCACCCGCTGCGCCTCGATCACCGGCGCCTGGGTTGCCCTCTACGAAGCCTGCGACAAGCTGGTCCAGGCCGGCAAGCTGCCCGCCAACCCGGTGCGCGACCATGTCGCAGCCATTTCGGTCGGCATCTACAAAGGCGCACCGGTCCTCGACCTCGACTACCCGGAGGACTCCGACTGCGACACCGACATGAATGTCGTGATGACCGGCGCCGGTGGCATCGTCGAAATACAGGGCACCGCCGAAGGCGAGCCATTTACCCGTGAGCAGATGAGCGTACTGGTCGACCTGGCCACACTCGGTGTTCGCCACCTTGTCGCCGCCCAGCAATCCGCCCTCGCCGCATGAAAAAGCTCGTCCTCGCCTCGAACAACGCCAAGAAAATGAAGGAGCTCAACGCCCTTCTGGCGCCGCTCGGCTTCGAAGTCATCCCGCAAGGCCAACTCGGCATTCCCGAGGCTGAAGAGCCGCACTGCACCTTTGTCGAGAACGCCCTGGCCAAGGCTCGCCATGCCGCCGAACATAGCGGCCTGCCGGCACTGGCCGACGATTCCGGTCTCTGCGTCGAAGCGCTGCACGGCGCCCCCGGCGTGCTCTCCGCCCGCTATGCCGGCGACCCGAAATCGGATGCCCGCAACAACGAAAAGCTGCTGACGCACCTCGCCGGACTTACCAACCGCAAGGCACATTTCTACTGCGTACTGGTGCTGGTTCGTGCTGCCAACGACCCGCAGCCGATCATTGCCGAAGGCGAATGGCACGGCGAAATTCTCGAAGCACAACGTGGCGCCGATGGTTTCGGTTACGATCCGCTGTTCTTCGTACCCAGCCAGAACCAGACTGCGGCCGAACTCGACAGTGAGGTCAAGAACCAGCTGTCGCACCGTGGCCGGGCCATGCAAAAACTGATCGAACGACTGCCGACACTCTAGGTCGAAATACGCTGTCACTCCCGCGCAGGCGGGAGCCTTGGGATCCCCCTTCCGGACGCCCCCTCCGAATTCATCAGGCTCTATGGCACGCACCATTCCTATCTTCGCCGCCGGCAAGACCCCCTCCGTTTCCTCATCGTTGGAGTTCCGCGTCTCGCCGCCACTCGCCCTCTATGTGCACGTGCCGTGGTGCGTCCAGAAGTGCCCGTATTGCGACTTCAATTCGCACGAGGCCAACGGGACGATCCCTGAACGTGAATATGTCGATGCGCTGATCGCCGACCTGCAATCTGCCTTGCCGCTGATCTGGGGCCGGCCGGTGGTCAGTGTCTTTTTTGGGGGGGGCACACCCAGCCTGCTGTCGCCGGCAGCTGTCGACGAACTGATCGCCACCTTCCGGGCACTGGCCATGCTGGCGCCGGATGCCGAAATCACGCTGGAAGCAAACCCGGGAACGGTCGAGGCGGAGAAGTTCGCCGGCTTCCGGTCCGCCGGCGTCAATCGCCTGTCTCTGGGCATTCAGAGCTTCAACGATGAACACCTGCAAGCGCTCGGCCGCATCCACGGCGCCGAAGAGGCCAAGCGGGCAGCACAACTGGCCGGCGAGCATTTCGACTCGTTCAACCTCGACCTGATGTACGGCCTGCCAGGGCAAACGCACGAACAAGCGCTCTCTGATGTTGAAACCGCGCTGAGCTTTTCCCCTTCACATCTGTCCTGCTACCAGCTGACGCTGGAGCCGAATACCCGCTTTGCCGCCTTCCCACCGGAACTACCGGAGAGTGATATCTGCGCCGACATGCAGGAA
This sequence comes from Pseudomonadota bacterium, assembly GCA_018262245.1. Taxonomy (GTDB): domain Bacteria; phylum Pseudomonadota; class Gammaproteobacteria; order Burkholderiales; family Rhodocyclaceae; genus Azonexus. Next base: position 6,159 of record JAGTRV010000147.1, read on the forward strand.
AGCATTGAAGCTCGTCTGGCTGCAGCCGGTTTCAGCAATTACGAAACCTCGGCCTTTGCCCAACGCGGCAAGCAGTGCAAGCACAACCTCAATTACTGGTATTTCGGTGATTATCTTGGCATCGGCGCTGGCGCCCACTCCAAGCTGACCTTGCATGACCGGGTGCTGCGCCAGATGCGCTGGAAACACCCGAAGGCCTACCTGGAAAATATCCGCAGCGGCAACGCAGTGCAGGAAGACAATCAGGTTGAAGTGGCCAGCCTGCCCTTCGAATTCATGATGAATGCGCTGCGCCTGGCCGACGGTTTCCACCCGTCCCTGTTCGAAGCGCGCACTGCCCAGTCGCTGAACCGCGTCCTGCCGCAACTGAAAGCCGCAGAATCCGACGGACTGCTGATCGTCGGCCCGGAAAAAATTGCGCCGACCGCGAAGGGTCGGCGCTTTCTAAACGTTCTGCTCGAACGCTTTCTCTAGCCATCAGGGCGTAAGACGCCATCCAGTCTTTAGCGCGGCGCCTCGGCGACGAATATCTCGACCCGCCGGTTCTTGGCCCGCCCGGCCGGCGTGGAATTATCGGCAATCGGCTCATGCGAACCGCGGCCATCAATGCTGATCCGGTTGCTTGCCACCCCGCGCGAAGCCAGGTAATCGCGGGTCGCCGCTGCGCGGTTGACCGACAGGGGATTGTTGATCGCATCGCCCCCGACGTTGTCGGTATGCCCGACGATGCGCACATTGGTCACCGGATTCTGGATCAGCGTCGAGGCAAAACGATCAAGCACGGCATGCAGTGCGGGGTTTATGTCGTAATGACCGGAATCGAAGGACAGGTCGCTGGGGATATCCAGCTTGAGCTGATTGTCAGCCGTCTGGGTGACGCCGATACCAGTACCCTGGGTCGCCTGCTCCATTGCCGCTTTCTGTTCCTGCATGTGCCGCGACCACAGGTAGCCGCCGCCGGCACCAAGCGCAGCACCGACAGCCGCACCGGTGGCTGCGCTCCTGCCTTTGTTGCCACCAGCCGTCACGGTTCCGAGAAGCGCACCTGCCACCGCACCGACTGCCGCACCCGTTGCGGTCGTTCGCTGCGACTCGTCCATGTTGGCGCAGCCCGACAGGCTGCCACCCAAAACGGCAAACGCGACCAACTTCGCCACGATGTTTTTCATGTACGACGCTCCTCGAAATACAGCAATTGAGTACTCAGCCTAGGTCAGTCCAAGCGATAGCGCAAACAGACCCAGCCGAAAACGAGAGCGCAGGCTCAGCCGAAGAGGCCGCCTTTTTTCAGCATGTCCAACCCCTGGGCCAGAAAATCACCACCTTCGGGGACTTGACCATTCGGGGTCAGCTTGTCGACCACCTGTGGCAGCAGATCGGCCAGGCCACCGGAAGCCTGTTCCGTTGAAACGCCCAACTGGGCGGCAATTTCCTGCAGCTTGCCGCCGCCAAGGACAGCCTGAATCTGTTCGGCCGAAATCGGCAGATTCTGGCCCGTGGACACCCATGAATTGACGATATTGCCCAGGCCGCCCTGCTGGAAGGACTGGACAAGCCCGCCCAGACCACCGGTCTGCGGGTTGTTGATCATCTGCATGACGATGTTCAGCAGCGGGCTTTCGCCACCAGATTGCCCGCCCGCCAAGGCACCAACGACCGAATCAAGAAGACCCATGATTTTCTCTCCACAAGGAATTAGGTTGGGCCATCCTAATCCATCGGCATGACGGCGATTGTGAATATTTGCGAAAGGCTGCCTGCTACGCCGCCAGCTTCTTCTGCGCCGCCGACGCCTCTTCACGCACCCGTTTGGCTTCGTCGAGCAGGTAGCGCTGGTAGTCTTCCAGATCGCCATCGAACGGTGCAACACCGCCCTTGGAAACCAGCCAGAACTCGTCGCAGACCGAGCGCAGCAGGGCGCGGTCGTGGCTGACCAGCATGACAGTGCCTTCGAATTCATTGAGTGCGACGGCCAGCGCTTCGCGGGTGTTGAGGTCGAGGTGGTTGGTCGGCTCGTCAAGCAGCAGCAGGTTGGGGCGCTGCCAGACCAGCATGCACAGCACCAGGCGCGCCTTTTCGCCGCCGCTCATGGTGCCGACCGCCTGCTTGACCATCTCGCCGCCGAAATTGAAGGTGCCGAGGAAA
>JAGTRV010000331.1 GCA_018262245.1 Pseudomonadota bacterium
AGGTGCTGGAACGTGCGCTGGAACGCAAGCCAGAGGCGCTTCCGGAGCTGGCGGATGCCAATTCCGGGACACCAGCGTCAGCCGAGGCCGCTGCAGCAACAACCCTGCTTACTCATTGATTTTGAAGGAAAGGATGCCGACGTATTAAGTCCGACAGCCTTTCCTCCAGATCAAAGCCCGTCGATTCCCCGAAAATCCGCTTGACACAAGGATTTCGGCAGAGATATAAATCCGTCCTCGCAAAGTTTAACCACACCAATTTGATCCATTAGGGGACCCAAATGAACAAGACTGATCTGATCGATTCCATCGCTGCCCAAGCTGACATTTCCAAGGCTGCTGCCGGCCGTGCGCTGGATGCCGCTGTTGAATCCATCAAGGGTGCACTCAAGGCCGGCGACAGCGTCAGCCTGATCGGTTTCGGCACCTTCTACGTTGGCGAGCGCGCTGCCCGCACCGGTCGCAACCCGCGCACCGGCAAGACCCTGGAAATCAAGGCCGCCAAGCAGCCGAAGTTCCGTCCGGGCAAGGGCCTGAAGGACGCCTGCAACTAATAGCGCCGTCGAGACACGCCGTCAGGCACAGTCTCGATACGCCGGGTGCTTAGCTCAGTTGGCAGAGCGTCTGCCTTACACGCAGAATGTCGGCGGTTCGACCCCGTCAGCACCCACCAGATACCGATCTGAAGAAATTCAGATAAGGCAAAAAACCCCGCTCCGGCGGGGTTTTTCAATTGATAAGCTGTCGAATGATGGCCAAATTCGTGCAGTCAGATAGGGATACCCGTCAGAACATTGCGCGGGAAATGAAGCCAGATTTCCTCCCGACCGCTCAGAAGGGACGTTTGAGCTGGCGAGATGTTTTTGGATCACGAAAAATGATAGGCTGATCCAGCCGCCCTGAACGTACTTCAGCGGCCAGCTTGAGAGCGTTATCGATGAGTCCGTGTTGCGGCGATTTTTCGCAAACCGGGTCGGTGGCGCCAGCATCGCCAGTCAGCATGAAAGCCTGGCAACGACAGCCGCCATGATCTTTCTCCTTTTCGTCGCAACTGCGACAAGGCTCGGGCAGCCAGGCGGTACCACGGAAGCGATTGAACGCCTCCGACTCGTACCAGATCGACGCCAGATCCTGCTTGCGCACATCGGGGAAGGCGAAGCCCGGCAACATGCGTGCGGTGTGGCAGGGAAGCGCCAGACCATCCGGGGTGACCGAGAGGAAAACTTCCCCCCAGCCGTTCATGCATTTCTTCGGCCGGTTTTCCTGATAATCCGGGGCAACGAAGAAAATCTTCATCCGTTTGCCGAGCCGTGCCCGCCATTGCTCGGTTATTGCCTCGGCCTGCCGCAATTGCTCGGCCGATGGCATTAGTGCGCTGCGATTGAGAAAGCCCCAGCCGTGATATTGGGTATTGGCCAGCTCCAGATATTCGGCACCAAGTTCAACAGCCATTTCGATGATGCGGTCCACGTGGTTGATATTCGCCGCATGCAGCACGCAGTTGATCACCGTCGGATAGCCGTGTGCCTTGGTCAGGCGTGTCACCTCCTGCTTCAGTTCGAAGGTACGGGTATTGGTGATCAGGTCGTTGGCTTCGCGGCTGGCATCCTGGAAGGAAAGCTGGATATGGTCCAGCCCGGCAGCCTTCAAAGCGGCCAGACGCGGCGCAGTGAGGCCGATGCCGGAGGTGATCAGGTTGGTGTAGAAGCCTAGCTGGCGCGCTTCGGCGACGAGAATCTCGATATCGTCGCGGAGCATCGGTTCGCCGCCAGAAATGCCGAACTGGGCTGCGCCCATGGCCCTGGCCTGACGAATCACCCTGAGCCATTCCTCGGTGGTCAGCTCCGGCCCCGCAGCCGCAAAATCGACGGGGTTATAGCAGAAGGCACAGTGCAGCGGGCAGCGGTAGGTGACCTCGGCCAACAGCCAGAGCGGATGGGGTGGGCGCTGATTGTTCATGAGGCAGATTCCGCTGCGCTGTCCCAGCTCACCCAACCCTTCTCTTCAGCCATGGCGAGAAAGGCTTCGACCTCCCCCTGCAGGCCGCTGGTGGCGAAAGTTCGCTCAAGGTCGGCCACCACCTCCGCTACGCTGCACTGGCCGTCGCAGCGCCGGAGAATCTCGCCGGCGCTCTGATTCAGCTTGACCATGCCTTCCGGATAGAGCAACACGTAAGCCTGCTGTGCCGCCTCCCACTGGAAGCGGAACAGGCGGCCGATACGGGGACGCCCCTCGGCCGGCAGCGGGGTGGTCATTTGTTGACGCCATAGCGCAGCGCCATGGCATCGTTCATTGACCACAGGATGTCGAGCTTGAACTGCAGGATGTCCAGCGCACGAGCCTGCAGGGCCGGGGTATCGAAGTAGTCGAGGGTAACCGCCAGCCCCTGCTCGACGTCGCGCCTGGCCTGGGTAACCCGGTTACGGAAATACTGCAGGCCGGTCGATTCGATCCATGGGTAGAACTCGGGCCAGTTGGCCAGGCGCTCCTTGTGAATCTTCGGCGCGAACAACTCGGTTAGCGACGAACACACCGCTTCCTGCCACGGCTGCCGGCGGCAGAAGTTGAGATAGGCATCACAGGCAAAGCGCACGGCTGGAATAACGTGGCGCAGATCGGTGATTTCTTCTCGCGCCAGCCCGACCGCTTCACCCAGGCGAATCCACGCTTCGATACCACCGGCGTCGTCGCCACGGCCATCGTGGTCGATGATGCGCTGTATCCAGTCGCGCCGTATTGCGCGGTCAGGGCAGTTGGACATGATTGCCGCATCCTTGACCGGGATGATGATCTGGTAATAGTAGCGGTTGGCCACCCAGCCCTGGATCTGTTCGCGGTTCGCCTGCCCGGTGTTCAGCATGACGTTAAACGGATGGTAGATGTGATACGCGGCACCCTTGTCGCGCAGTTTCGCCTCGAATTCGGCGTGATTCCACGGGGTCATCATATTGCTCACAAGTTGATCTCCATTCCATCAAAGGCCACTTCGATGCTGGCGGCGTCGAGGATTGCCCGTTCCCGCGAGTTCTCATCGAGGATTGGGTTGGTGTTGTTGATGTGGAT
>JAGTRV010000332.1 GCA_018262245.1 Pseudomonadota bacterium
TGATGCATGCCCACAACCAGATTGTTCCGGGCAAGACCATCGAGGAACTGAAAAAGCTGCGCACGGATCATCCGGGTCGCGGCCCGCACACATTGACCGGGCCGATCTTTGTCAACGGTGCCGAGCCGGGCGACGTGCTTAAGATCACGATCAACCGCATCGTCCCTCGGGCCTATGGCACCAACTTCAATATCCCTGGCATGTTCGGGCAGTTCCCGAAAGAGTTTCAGGATGGACAGGTCAAGTATCTGTATCTCGACATGGAACGCAAGATCGCCGAATTTTTGCCGGGTATTGAAATCCCCTTGCGCCCCTTTCCCGGGACCATCGGCGTTGCCCGCGCCGAACCTGGCAGATATTCCAGCGTACCTCCAGGCGAGTATGCAGGAAACATGGACATCCGCGAGCTGACCGAGGGGACGACACTCTTTGTTCCGGTACTGGTAAAAGGCGGCCTGCTCTGGTCCGGCGATTCCCACGCCGCGCAGGGCAACGGCGAAGTCAACCTGACCGCTATCGAAACCGCCTACAAAGAACTCAATGTCACGCTCGAAGTCATCAAGGGCACGAAGCTCGACATGCCGCGCATCGAGACCAAGACACACTGGGTGACCATGGGTTTCGACAAGGACCTGAACCTGGCCTGGGAAGGAGCCAAAGCGCAAACCGTGAAATATCTTGGCGAGCAGCGCAACTTGAGTGCCGAAGAAGCCGCGAAGCTCATGCCCAAGGTTTCTGATTGTCGTGTGTCTCAGGTGGTGAATATCAAAAAGGGTATCCACTGCATGAACCCCAAGGACCTTAAAGCGAAGGGCATTCCTGAGCGCCCGTTGGCCGAAACGAAGGACTATCTGGTATCGGTGGGCAACGACGCCGACGCCAACAAGGCGATGGATAATGCTTCGATGGGGATGATTGACGCACTGCAGAAGAGCAAGGGGCTATCGCGACTTGATGCCTACGCGTTGGTATCCATGGCCATGGACTGCCGCGTCGGCGACATGAGTGGGCCTCAGAAGTCCATCCACTGCCTGCTGCCCAAGAGCCTCTGGGTCACTGCCAAGAAGTGACCCTGTCTTGGCCGCACTGCCGGCGACCCATCGTCGGCATCCTCTTCCTGGGCCTTCTGCTGCTTGTATCGCAGGGGGCCCAGGCAGTCCTTCCGGTGGTAACGACCACTGCCGACCTGCAGAATCTGGTTGAAGCAGTCGGCGGCGATCGCGTCAGCGTGCTTTCACTGGTCCCGCGCGGGGGCGACGCGGAAGAATATGCGCCGAGACCACAGGATATTGACCGTATTCGCGGCGCCCACATCGTGGTGCGGGTCGGCCTCGATTACGATCTTTGGCTCGATCGTTTGCTTCGACAAGCAGGCAAGCCCGCACTGTTACGGGGCGGTGCCGGCCATGTCGACGCCTCAAATGCCATCGTGCTGCTGGAGGTCAAGGGGGGAGGCTTGAGCGGCGGAGGCCATTCCCACGGTGCCGGTAACCCTCACTACTGGCTCGATCCTGCAAACGCTAACGTTATCACCGGCAATATCGTTGAGGCACTGGCGCGTCTTGATCCGGCCAACGGCAAATACTATGAACAACGACGCATAGACTTTCTGGCCCATCTCGAGCAGCGCATCAGGGAATGGCAGGCGCAACTGGCGCCGCTGGCCGGCAAGCCGCTGCTGACCTATCACAACAACTGGCCCTACTTTGCCCGTCGCTTCAGGCTTAATTTTGTTGGCACCATCGAGCCTCGCCCCGGTGTCCCACCCAGTCCAGCCGGATTGTCCGGACTCATCAAGCGGATGCGCGACGAGAAGGTATTGTTGATCGTTCGTCACCCGCAGGAACCCGCGCGTGATGTTGACTTCTTGGCGCGCAAGTCCGGAGCGCGGGTGGCAATACTTGCTGCATCGGTGGGCGACCTGCCATCAGCGCAGGATTATTTTTCTCTTTTCGAAACCAACGTTGCCGCGCTCATGGCGGCGTCTGCAGGAAACTCGCCATGAATGAAGCCCTTGAACTGCTTGCCTTGCCTTTTTTATCCTGCCTGATACTGATCGGCATTCATTGTCAATTCGGGCTGCAGGTGCTTAAGCGCAATGTCGTCTTTGTCGATCTCGCATTGGCTCAAGCGGCAGCGCTGGGGGCAACAATCGCGTTCATGCAGGGCCATCTTCCTCAAACAGCCGGAGCCTATGCATGGTCTCTTGGTTTCGCCTGGCTTGCCGCTTTACTCCTCTCTCTGATTCGCTACGCACCCAAGCGAATAGCGCCGGAAGCACTGGTGGGCGTGCTGTACGTCGCGTCGGCTGCAGCGGCACTTCTGCTGATCGAGAAAGCTCCGCAGGGGGCCGAGCATCTAAAACAGATTCTGACTGGCAGTGTATTGACCGTCAGTCCCGATGAACTGATGCGCATCACCCCGCTGTATGCGGGTATCGGTTTCGCTCTCTGGTTGTCGACACGAAATGGCTGGCTGGCGCGCGCAGGCATGGCTGGTTGGCTGGCAGATCTTGGGTTCTATGCGGCATTCGGTCTTGTCGTCACCAGTTCTGTGGCAATGGCTGGCGTTCTGCTCGTATTTTCCTTCCTCATTATCCCGGCCTTGATCGGCCTGTTGTGGGCAAGCACGCTCTCCCGACAACTCGCCATCGGCTGGGGCGTCGGCGGCGTGGCCGCTGCTGCCGGCCTGATAGCTTCCTACGTTCTTGACACATCGACAGGGGCTACGCTCGTGTGCGCCTTCGCTGTGGTTCTTGGCGCCGCGCTTGGAGTACGAATGCTAGCCGACAGCACTTGTGGATTGCGCGAGACTGGAATGCTGATCACAAATATCGCGACAATTCTGCTTGTCACCTCCGCTGTCTGGCTTCTGGCTAAACCACGCGCCGACCAACCTCTGCTCGATGCCCTAGAGTCGGCATGGCCAACGGTACGTCAAGCGTATTTCAGCCAGCAGGAAATGGAAATCTATGCCGATGCGGAGACCTATGTCCGGCGATACACTTCCGAGGTGTCGCGATTGTCTGAGCTTGAGGCAAGGAGCCGGTGGGAAACAGCC
>JAGTRV010000333.1 GCA_018262245.1 Pseudomonadota bacterium
TGGATCGCTTCCAGCTCTCGAGGAAGGCATAGAGTCCTCCGCCGATTATCCCAAAAATAGCCCACCAATAAGCGACAAAAAAGTCTGAAATGGCAATGACAACCAGGGTTGGAGCCGGGAGATCGGCGCCAAAGCTCTTGAAGACATCCTTGAAGGCAGGAATGACAAAGATCATGATCACTGCGGTGATGATGAAGGCGACTACGATAATTGCGACAGGATAAAATAGCGCTGACTTGATCTTGCTCTTTATCGCCAGGATTTTTTCCTTGTAGCTGGCCAATCGGTCGAGCAGGGTATCGAGGATACCGGCTTGTTCCCCGGCGGAAACCAAATTGCAGTAGAGCGTGTCGAACTGTAGTGGGTACTTGCGGAATGCCTGGGATAGTGAACTGCCGGTCTCGACATCAGCCTTGATGTCCAGTAACAGTTTTCCGACTGCCGGATTTGAGTGCCCGCGGCCAACGATGTCGAAGGACTGCAGTAAGGGCACCCCCGATTTCATCATGGTTGCCAATTGTCGAGTGAACAGCGAGATGTCTTTGTCGGTAATTGTTCCTCCGCTCTTGAAGCGGATTTTTTTTACCTTTGTATTGGTGATCCCTTGCCGGCGCAGGGTGGTTTGGACGACCGACTCGCTTGCGACGCGCATCTCCCCGCGAACGGTCTTGCCATCCTTGTTCTTGCCTTCCCAGAGGAAGGTGCTTTCCTTGACTGCCGAGGCCTTACGTCTTGCGGCGGTAGCCATACAAGTTCCTTTTCGTTAAGCGTTGGTGGTGCTTAGAACCTCGTCAAGCGAGGTCACACCTTGTTTGACTTTCAATAGTCCGGATTCACGGAGGTTTTTCACGCCTTCGGCTTTCGCTTGGGCGCCCAAGTCCAGAGCAGATGCGCCGCTCATGATCATGCGTTGCATAGCTTCGGAAATGGGCATGACCTGATAAATGCCGACCCGTCCCTTGTAGCCGGTCCCTTTGCACCGTTCACATCCTCCTGGGCCAAACAGCGTCCACGAACCGTCGAGATCGGCTTCCGAGTAGCCTGCATCCAGTAGTGCCTGGTCGGGTACGGTCATCGGTTTCTTGCAGTTGCATAGCCGTCGCGCCAAGCGCTGAGCGGTGATCAACAGCACGCTGGAGGCGATATTGAACATGGGGACGCCCATGTTCATCAGACGAGTCAGTGTTTGCGGGGCATCGTTGGTGTGCAGCGTCGAGAGCACCAGGTGGCCCGTTTGTGCCGCCTTGATGGAAATCTCGGCGGTCTCCAGGTCGCGAATTTCGCCGACCATGATGATGTCCGGATCCTGGCGGAGGAATGCCTTCAGTGCGACAGGGAAGGTCAGGCCGGCACGGTCGTCGACGTTGACTTGATTGACACCCGGTAGATTGATTTCAGCCGGGTCTTCCGCAGTCGAAATGTTGATGCCATCCTTGTTCAGGATGTTGAGGCAGGTGTAGAGCGAAACGGTTTTGCCAGAACCTGTCGGTCCGGTGACCAGTACCATCCCATAGGGGCGGCTGATGGCGTCCATTATTGCGGCTTTTTGCTCCGGCTCGTAGCCTAGCGCCTCGATGCCCAAGGTGGCTGAGCTTGGGTCGAGAATACGCATGACGATTTTCTCGCCCTGAAGCGTCGGTAGTGTGCTGACCCGGAAATCGATGGCGCGGGTCTTTGAAAGTACCAGTTTCATCCGGCCGTCCTGCGGGACGCGCTTTTCGGCAATATTAAGCCGGGAAATGACCTTGATGCGCGAGGCAATTTTTTCCTTGATGGCCAGCGGCGGAGTGGCTACTTCGCGCAGGATGCCGTCGACGCGGAAGCGAATACGATAAAACTTTTCGTATGGTTCAAAATGGATGTCCGATGCTCCATCATTGATGGCGTCGAGCAGCATTTTCTGGATGAATTTGACGACCGGTGCGTCATCGATTTCCTGCCCTGCGGCTTCGTCAGCTTTGCTGGAGGTTTCTTCGTCCAGAAAATCGAGGTTGAGATCCTCGCTAGTGAAGTTTTTCAGCGCTTCGGCGGCTGTCTCGGCATATTTGTTGACGAGCGGCGCCAGTTTTGGGTGTTCGACGACAATCGGATCGACAGCCAGACCGGTCTGGAAGCGAATTTCGTCCAGCGCAATCAGCTTACGGTCGATGGCATCCGACGGAATGTGGGCTTCATCGAAAGCGTTGAGGTCAAGTAGTGGATAGCCAAAGGTATCGGCGACAAAGCGCGCTATGTCGATTGCACTGGATTTCTGGCTTGTAATGATCTGTTCGATCAGCGAAGTCTTGGTGCTGTGGGCCTGGGCCAGCAATTGTTCCGCCTCTGCCTCCTTGAGATGTCCGGCCTGGACGAGCGCGCGCGCCAAGCCGCTAAGTGGAGGATTTTGAGGGGTTGCCGCCATTGATCGATGTTAAATGCCGTTTAGATCGCTTGATGATGCTACGTAGGCGATTGTTTGTAAAGGCTGGGTGCGGGTTTTGCTCAGCCAGCTTCGGGGCGGAAGATACGTGCAGTGACGACACTTCGGTCTTGGGTCTGCAAAATTTCCACGGGGACACCTGCCAGTTTGATGCTGATGCCGGACTCCGGGATGTCTTGGAAGTGTTCCAGAATGAGGCCGTTGAGTGTCTTGGGGCCGTCGATCGGAAAGTTCAGATCCAGCATGCGATTTATGTCCCGCAAGGGGCGAGAGCCTTCAACAATGGCATTGCCCGCTTCTGTCCAATGCAGCTCATGACCGAGCCCCGGAAGCGATGTTGTGAAGTCGCCGACGAATTCCTCGATGATGTCTTCCATGGTCAACAGACCGAGAATTTCGCCGTACTCGTCCACCACAAAGCCAATGCGCTGGCGATTTTCCTGAAAGAACGCGAGTTGAGAGAATACTGGAGTGCCGGCTGGGATGTAATAGGGGGGTTGGAGTTGCTGCAGTAGGGCAGGTTCGTCGAAGTCCGGGTCGCCCAGGCTGGCCAACAGTCGCCGCACCGGCAGGATGCCTATAAGCTGGTCCAGTGACTCCCTGCAGGCGGGAAGGCGACTGTGGTGGCTGGTAGCCAATTGATTTCTTACTTCTTCCCACGGCAGATCGAGGTCAAGAATCTCGATGTTGCCGCGGGGGGTCATGACATCTTCGACCGTAATGTTGTTCAATTCAAACAGGCTGGAAAGAATCGTGTGGTGTTTCTTTGGCATCAGGTGTGCTGACTCCAGAACCAAGCTGCGCAATTCTTCAGGGGAGAGCTTGGTTTCTTCATGCATGCCATTGGGGGCAAGACGAATGGCTTTTAGCAGAGCGGTCACGAAAAGATTAACAAACCAGATAATCGGGTAGGCCAGGCGCAACAAGGGAGTCAGGATGTAGCTGAGCCTGGGCGCCAGGCGGTCAGCATGGGTAGCGCAGATAACCTTGGGCGATATTTCGGCGACGACCAGCAAGGCGAAGGTAATGCACAAAGTACCTATTTCCAGCGCCCATTTCGATTCGCCGAACAGGGCCAAGGCAATGTAACCAGTTAGTGTTGCGGCGGCAGCATTGAACAGCGTATTACCGAGCAAGATGAGGCCGAGCAGTTTGTCAGTTTTTCCCAGCAGTGCCAGCGCCATCTTGGCCCCGCGATGGCCGTTCTGGGCTGCATGACGCAAGCGATAGCGGTTGGCCGCCATCATTGCGGTTTCGGAGCCCGAAAATATGCCGGAAAGAATCAGGAGGACAAAAAGCGCTCCCAGTAGTACAGATAGCGGCAAATCGGTCATTGGTCTTGTTTATACTCGACCGAGAATGACTTCGGCGACGAAGCGGCTGCCGACATAGGCCAAGATCAGCAAAGCAAAACCGGCAAGGGTCCAGCGCAGCGCGCGCTTGCCGCGCCAGCCCCAGGCGTGGCGGCCAATCAGCAGTGTTGCAAAGATGCCCCACGAGGCGAAGGCAAACAGTGTTTTGTGGTCGACGGTCAGAGGCTTGCCGAACAGCGCCTCGGAGAAAAAGACGCCACTGCCAACCGTCAAGGTAAGCAGGACAAAACCGACCAGCAGCATCTTGAAGAGCAGTGATTCCATGATCAGCAGTGGTGGCAGGCTGGCCAGACTGCGTTTCAGGGAGCGGTTGTGCAGCGAGCGTTCGGTGAACCCCATGAAAATGGCGTGTAGGGCCGACAGGGTGAGCAGGCTGTAGGCCAGCATGGCGGCAAGAAAGTGCAGCTTGAACCCGATGGCACTGGCATGCGCAACCAGATGAACGTTCGGAAAGATCACCGGCAGCACGGTGCAGCCAGCCGCCAAGGGCAGAACCATGGGTTGCATGCCTTCCATGCGTGCCATGAAACTTTCCAGCCAGTAGATTAGTACGGCCAGCCACATCATCAGCGATAACGCAAAGCTGAAGGAGAAACGCATGCCGGCTTCGGCGAACAGGGCATCGTAGAGCCCGGCGGCGTGGATGGTGAGAGCGGCGGCAATAAGTAGACGCTCCCAGGTTTGCATGGGGCAGGCAACGCACTGATTTTCGCTTTCACGCCAGCGGGTGTTCCAGAAGTGGAAGCCAAGGGCTCCGTAAATCAGGGCAGCGAGAATGTGCGGCAGAAGCTGAATTACAATATCGACCATTCTCGAATTCTACTAGAAGCCCAAACGACATGCTCGATAACCTGACCAACCGCCTTGCCCGCGTCATGAAGACGCTGAAGGGCGAAGCACGCCTGACTGAAACCAACATCGGCGATGCCTTGCGCGAAGTGCGTATGGCGCTGCTTGAGGCCGATGTGGCCTTGCCGGTGGTCAAGGATTTTATTGCCGCCGTCAAGGAAAAGGCGGTCGGCGAAGAAGTGATCGGTTCGTTGAGCCCTGGGCAGGCCTTGATTGGTGTCGTGCATGCCGAACTGACCAAGATCATGGGCGATGCCCATGAAGGCATCAATTTTAATACCCAGCCACCGGCCATTGTGCTGATGGCGGGTTTGCAAGGCGCCGGCAAAACAACAACAGTCGGTAAGCTGGCCAAGTTCCTCAAGGAAAATCACAAGAAGAAGGTGTTGGTCGTTTCCTGTGACGTTTATCGTCCAGCCGCTATCGAGCAGTTGAAATCGGTTGCCGGTCAGGCTGGGGT
>JAGTRV010000033.1 GCA_018262245.1 Pseudomonadota bacterium
TCGTCGCCGGCGGCGCGAGCAGCGCGCCGCCGCTGGACGAGCTGTCGCCGCACCGGCTGCTCGAGGGCCGGCCGCTGCGCGAAGACAACGTGATCTGAGAGCGGCCGCCGCGCGCCGGGCGGCCATGGCCCGCGCCCGCGACCGCGGCCATGGCCCGTCGCCGCCGCCCGCACTGGCTCCTTCGGGTCATGCGCCGGCGCGCGTCGCTGCGCAGAATCTTCCGCATCGACCCCCACCACGAGGCCCCCATGCACACGGACCCCACGACCCGGCTTTCGATGCTCGAAACGATGCTGCTGATCCGCGCCCACGAGCGCACGCTGGCCGCGCTCGCCGGCGGCGGCGTGCCCGGCACCTGCACCGCCGTCGGCCAGGAGGCGGCGGCCGTCGGCGTCGTGCGGGCGCTGCAGCCGCGCGACCGCATCCTCACCAACCACCGCAGCGCCGGCCACCTGCTGGCGCGCGGCGCCGACCCAGGCCGCCTGCTGGCCGAAGTCATGGGCCGTCGCGACGGCTACTGCAAGGGCCGGAGCGGATCGCTGCACATCTCCGCCAAGGAACTCGGCATCGTGCTGACCACCACCATCGTCGGCGGCGAACTCTCGCTCGCGCCCGGCGTCGCCCTCGCCCAGACAATGCAGGGCCGGCCCGGCATCGTCGCCTGCTTCTTTGGCGACGGTGCCGCCTGCGAAGGCAGCTTCCACGAATCGCTCAATCTGGCCGCCCTGTGGAACCTGCCGGTGCTCTACATCTGCGAGAACAACCAGTGGCAGGCCTTCGTCCATCGCCGCGAAGCGATGAGCTGCGAACACGTCTCCGACTGGGGGGCCGGCTACGGAATCCCGGTGCGAACCGTCGACGGCAACGACGTCTTCGCCGTGCTCGAGGCCACCCGCGAAGCCGCCACCCAGGTGCGCGACACCCGCCGCCCGGTGCTGCTTGAAGTGCTGACCTACCGCACACGCGGCCATTTCGAACCGGACGACCAGGGTTATGTCGACAAGGCGGAACTCGCCGCCTGGCTGGCCCGCGACCCGATTGCCCTCTGCCGAGATCGTCTGATCGCCGACGGACATCTCGATGTTGCCGCCGACGCCGAACTTGCGGCCCGAGTCGAGGCGCGCATCGCCGCCGCAGTCGCCTTTGCCGCCGCCTCCCCTTTCCCATCCATCGAGGAACTCACCCTCGACGTCTACGCCTGAGATCGCCATGCCCACACTCACCCTGAACGATGCCATCGGCCTGGCCCTGGCCGAGGAAATGCGCCGTGACCACAAGGTCATTGCCTTCGGCGAAGGTATTGCCACCAAGCGCCATGAACTCGTTGCCGAATTCGGCGCCCTGCGTGTCCGCAACACGCCGCTGGCCGAGGGGATCATCGCCGGCACGGCAGCCGGTGCCGCCGCCGGAGGCCTGCGCCCGGTCGCCGATCTGCTCTTCGCTCCCTTCCTCTGCTATGCCATGGACGAACTGGTCAACAGCGCCGGCAAACTGCGCTACATGTCGGGCGGCCAATTCAGCTTCCCGCTGGTCGCTCTGGCCATGACGGGAGCCGGCTGGGGCGTTGGCGCCCAGCACAACCACAACGTCGAAGCCTGGTTCGTGCATAGCCCCGGCCTCAAGGTCGTCATGCCAAGCAACCCGGCCGACGCCCGCGCGCTGCTCAAGACGGCCATCCGCGACGACAACCCGGTCGTTTTCCTGCTTGACATCGGCCTGCTCTATCAACCCAGCGAAGTGCCAAGCGAAGCCGTGCCGATACCGCTCGGTCAGGCGACCACGGTTCGCGCCGGCACGGATGTCAGCCTCATTTCCTACGGCAAGACCGTGCATCACTGCGCGCAGGCGGCAGAAATCCTGGCGGCCGAAGGAATCGCCGCCGAAGTCATCGACCTGCGCAGCCTGAAGCCGCTCGACGAGGCTGCCATCCTCGCCACCGCCCGGAAGACCGGGCGCGTCGTGGTCGTCCATGAAGCCAACCGCCTGTGCGGTGTCGGCGCCGAAATCGCCGCGCTAATCGCCGAACAGGCCTTTGCCAGCCTCAAGGCGCCCGTTGTCCGCCTCGGCGGCCCGGACGCCCCGGTGCCATCCAGCTTCCCGCTCGAACAGGCCACCGTGCCACAAGCCGATGCCATTGCTGCCGCGGCAAGGCAACTTTGCGCATCGCGTCGAGCCTTAACCCCCCCCAACGGAGAACCCAAAATGCGCCTTACCACACTGACTTCCACGATTATTTCCTTGAGCCTGGTTGGTAGCACCGCCCTCGCCGGCGAAGCCGACCCAGCCCGCGTCAAGCGCGGTGCCCAGCTGGCCGCTTACGGCGGCTGCGTCGATTGCCACACACCGTTCAAGCTTGGCCCGAACGGCCCGGAAAAGGAGATGGAACGCGGCCTCTCCGGGCACCCGGCCGAACTCGTCCTGCCGGCACCGCCCAAGCTCGAAGGCCCCTGGAACTGGGGCGGCGCCGGCAGCATGACCGCCTTCGTCGGTCCCTGGGGCGTTTCCTACGCCAGCAACCTGACGCCGGACTGGGAAACCGGTATCGGTGCCTGGAGCGAAAGGGATTTCATTCAGGCAATGCGCAAGGGCAAGCACCTCGGCGCCGGCCGCCCGATCATGCCGCCGATGCCTTGGCAATCGGTCGGCTCATTACCGGAGCATGATCTGCGCGCGCTCTTCGCCTATCTCAAGGCGCAACCGCCAGTGAAGAACAAGGTGCCGGAGTACGTGCCACCAGTGGCGAGCAACCGCTGATGTCCGTTCATCACCAGGTTTCCAACTAACTGAAGACGGGAACGGCGTTCCCGGCGCATTGCAGCCTTGTTTTGGCCAGAGAACCAAGGTCAACTTTGGCCGAACAGCAGAATTTACGTTCGCGGCTTCCAATGAAAATTAGTTCTGCCACACCCATCAACAAGAAGCCCCGCATCATGGCGGGGCTTCTTGTCAAAATCTATCCGACAGACTTTATTTCATAGAATCAAATTACCAGTTTGGCTCGCGCTCCGGCGTCGCCGTAATCCTGTGAATACTGAGGTCGGCCCCCTCGTACTCTTCTTCCTTATCGAGACGCAAGCCCAGCGTGGCCTTCAAGGCACCATAGACGAGCGTACCGCCAACCAGGGCAACGGCAATAGCCATGAGCGTCATGATCAGCTGAGGCATGAACGCGATACCACCGGCGCCACCAAAAGCCTTGCTGCCGAAGATACCGGCGGCAATCCCACCCCAAGCGCCACACATGCCATGCAGAGGCCAGACACCGAGCACGTCATCGATCTTCCAGCGGTTCTGAACGAGCGTAAACATGACGACGAAAAGCCCGCCAGCGACACCACCGACGACCAATGCCCCAATCGGGTGCATCAGGTCTGAGCCCGCGCAGACGGCGACCAGCCCGGCCAGCGGGCCATTGTGCAGGAAGCCGGGGTCATTCTTGCCAGCCACCAGCGCGACCAGGGTGCCGCCGACCATGGCCATCAGCGAGTTAAGGGCCACCAGGCCGGAAATCTTGTCGAGCGTCTGGGCGCTCATCACATTGAAGCCGAACCAGCCAACAATCAGAATCCATGCCCCCAGGGCAAGGAAGGGGATTGATGAAGGCGGGTGGGCAGAAATACGACCATCCTTGTTATAGCGACCATAGCGGGCGCCGAGCAGCAACACGGCCGGCAAGGCGATCCAGCCACCCATCGCATGCACGACGACCGAGCCGGCGAAATCGTGGAACTCCTCGCCGAAGCTCGCCTTCAGCCAGGCCTGAATGCCGAAGGCCTGATTCCAGGCAATGCCCTCGAAGAAGGGATAGACGAAGCCAACCAGCAGGAAGGTGGCGATCAATTGCGGATGGAACTTGGCCCGCTCGGCGATACCGCCGGAAATAATGGCCGGAATCGCTGCCGCAAAGGTCAGCAGAAAGAAGAACTTGGTCAGCTCGAAGCCGCTCTTCTGCAACAGCGTCTCGACACCGCTAAAAAAATTGACGCCATAAGCGATGGTGTAGCCCACAAAGAAGTAAGCCACCGTAGAGACGCCAAAATCGGTCAGGATCTTGACCAACGCATTGACCTGATTTTTCTTGCGCACGGTGCCGACTTCGAGAAAAGCGAAGCCTGCGTGCATGGCCAGAACCATGATGGCACCGAGCAAAACAAAGAGCACATTACTGCTGGACTGATACGTTTCCATGAAACCCCCAAGACAAATATCCCGGACACGAAAGCAAGCACCATTCCAGTGCATTAAACATGTTACAAATCAGTGCATTGCAAATAGCATTATCAATCAAATAGCACCTGTTTGGTGCATATTTTAAGCGCGCCGCTCATTGGCGGTGCGTGGCCGCCTCATTTCGGAGCAAGCTCGGTTGGCAACAATATCCACATCCGCCCGCTCTGTTTCATCCGCCCGGCCTGATCACCGGCTTCCTTGCCGAAACCCCAGAAAAAGTCGGCACGGACGCCGCCCTTGATTGCCCCCCCGGTATCCTGCGCCATGACCAGACGATTCAACGGCACCGCCGAATTCGGGCGTGTCGTTGCCAGAAAAACCGGCGAGCCAAGCGGGACCGAGCGCGGATCAATGGCAATACTGCGCTCCGCCGTCAGCGGCACACCCAGAGCGCCAACCGGACCGTCGTTGCTGTTCGCCACTTCGCGGAAAAAGACGTAGCTCGGATTGGTATTCAGCAGACCTTCAAGACGCGCCGGATTGGCCCGCGCCCAAGCCTGGATCCCCTGCATCGAAGCCTCTTCCAGCTTCAGTTCGCCACGCTCGACCAAGGCCTTGCCGATGGACTGGTACTGGTAACCGTTCTGGTCGGCGTAATTCAGGCGAACCATGCCGCCATCAGCCAGCTTGACCCGCCCGGAGCCTTGCACCTGCAGGAAGAACAGCTCGACGGCGTCATCGACATAGAGCAGGGTCTTACCGGGAAGCTTGTCGCCGCGCGCAGCGATCTCGGCCCGCGACCAGTAGGGCACCACCTTGTTGCCCTCCAGCCGGCCACGCACGCGTTTGTCCTTGAGCTCCGGGAAGACCGCCGACAGGTCGATCGTCAGAAGGTCATCGGGAACACCACGCACCGGCTGCTCGTAGCCCTTGGCCTTGGTCCGACTTCCCCGCAACAAGGGTTCGTAATAGCCGGTCACCAGCCCGCTCACCGAGCCATCGCCGTTGGCAATGGCATAAGGCTTCAGATGCCGCTCGAAGAAACGCCGTACGTCGTTGCCCGGCTTGCCATCGGCGGCCCTTGCCAGCTCACAGACGCGCTTCCAGCCAGCCGCATTGCCCCGACTGACAATACCGCGACAGGATTGCATGAACGCCGGCCAGGCCGCCGTGACGTCGTCTTCGGCCCACCCGGGCAAATCGCTCCAGTTTGCCGGCAGCAGCGAGCGCGAAAAAGTTGGCGCGGGCGCTGGCGTGATGGCGGGCGTCACCGCCGGACAGGCGGGACATGGCTGACACTGCGCGCAGGTCGTCGGCGCGGAACTCGGCGGCACGGTCGAACAAGCCGCCAGCAGGCCAACAAATAAAAAGACAGCAACTTGGATTTTTCGCATGGGTTTCGCTAGAGTTCTCGATTTGCCGCGAAGTATACCCGCCACCATGACTGATTCCCCCCAACTGGAACGCCTGCTTGCCCTGGCCGAAGCCGCCCTGGCCCGCCTTGATGCCGCCCTGCCCCCACCGCTGCCGCAACCCGACTGGCAAGCCGCTGTTGCCTTCCGTTGGCGCAAGACCAACGGCCGAGGCTGGTTGCAGGCGGTCCGTCACCCGCACCCGATCCGCCTGTCCGATCTCGAAACGATTGACGACCAGAAGGAGCGCATCACCGCCAACACCCGCCAGTTCGTTGCCGGCAACCCGGCCAACAACGTGCTGCTGACCGGCTCGCGCGGCTCCGGCAAGTCTTCGCTGGTCAAGGCCATGCTCAACGAGTTT
This sequence comes from Pseudomonadota bacterium, assembly GCA_018262245.1. Lineage (GTDB taxonomy): Bacteria > Pseudomonadota > Gammaproteobacteria > Burkholderiales > Rhodocyclaceae > Azonexus. The sequence goes on from JAGTRV010000033.1 coordinate 5,947, forward strand.
TCGGCCAAGGGGCTGCGCCTGATCGAGGTGGACAAGGATGATCTGGTCGACCTGGCCGACATCATCGATCTGCTTGAAGGCCGCCCGGAAAAGTTCATCATCTTCTGCGACGACCTGTCCTTCGAGGCCGGAGAAACCGCCTACAAGGCCCTGAAATCGGTGCTCGACGGCTCGGTCGCGGCGCCGCCCGACAATGTGCTGATCTACGCCACGTCAAACCGTCGCCACCTGATGCCGGAGTATTTTTCGGAAAATCTTGAAACGCACACCGTCAATGATGAAATCCGCCCCGGCGAAACAACGGAAGAAAAAGTCTCGCTGTCCGATCGCTTCGGCCTGTGGATTTCCTTCTATCCATTCAGCCAGGAAGACTATCTCGCCGTTTTCCAGCACTGGGCGCGCGAACTCGGCGTGCCGGAGAAGGTCATCGCCGACAGCGAACGCGAGGCGCTGAACTGGTCGCTCGGCCGCGGCTCACGCTCGGGCCGCGTCGCCTGGCAATTCGCCAAGGACCTGGCCGGCCGTCAGAAACCAGCCAAAAAGAAAACCAAATGACCAAGATCGTCGAAGTTGCCGCTGCCGTCATGCTGCGTGCCGATGGCCGCGAATTCCTGCTCGCCCAGCGTCCGGAAGGCAAGGTTTACGCTGGCTACTGGGAATTCCCCGGCGGCAAGGTCGAACCCGGCGAAACCGTCCGCCAGGCACTGATCCGCGAACTACAGGAGGAGCTGGGCATCACGGTCACCGCCTGCTCGCCGTGGCTGACCCGGAAATTTACCTACCCGCATGCCACCGTCCGCCTGAACTTCTGGCGAGTCACCGCCTGGGATGGCGAGATCGGCATCACCGCACCGCTCGAACATTCGGCAGTCGAGTGGCAAAAAACAGGAGGGGCCGCCAGCGTCGCCCCCATCCTGCCGGCCAACGACCCGATCCTGAAAGCCCTGTCGTTGCCGACAACGATGGCCATCACGATGGCTGAAAGCGAAGGCACCGAGCGCCAGCTGGAGCGCCTCGAAGAAGCCCTGAATGCCGGCCTGCGCCTGATCCAGATTCGCGACAAAAGCCTGCCGTCAGCCCAGCGCCTGTGGTTTGCCGAAACCGTGCTGCAACTGGCCCGCAGCCATGGCGCCACGATTGTCATCAACGACGATGAGGCACTGGCCAGACGCATCGGCGCCGATGGCGTCCACCTGTCAGCGGCACGCTTGGCCGCTTGCCAGCAACGCCCGGACTTCACCTGGGTGGGCGCCTCCTGCCATAGCGCGGAGGAAATCGTCCGGGCCGGCGAACTTGGTCTGGATTACGCGCTGCTGGGTTCGGTATTGCCAACGCTAACCCATCCTGAATCAAGCGGGCTCGGCTGGACTGAATTCGAAGGGCGACTGGCCGGCAATACGCTGCCGGTGTTTGCGCTGGGCGGCATGAAACCGGGAATGCTGGCCGAGGCCCAAGGCCACGGCGCCCACGGATTGGCGCTTATGCGCGGCTGGTAGGATCGGGATCGGTGCCCGGCTCGTTGCTGTCATCCGGCACCGGAATCCGGTAGGAATCGCTGGCCCAGCAACCGAGATCGATCTGCTTGCAGCGTTCAGAACAGAAGGGACGCCACGGGTTCTCCGGCGCCCACAGGGCGTCTTTACCGCATTGCGGACAACGGACCTTGCGTACGGCCATTACAGATTGCAGAAGGTAAGGTCGAAGGCAACATCGCGCTCGCAGCCCCGGGCCTTGATTTCACCAGCCGGTGGCTTGGTGAAGCGGATGTTCAGGAAATATTTGTTGGCACTGACTTCGGGGATTGCCTGTTCGTCGACATGCACCGTGACGCGCACCATCTGGGCGGCAGAACCGCCGAGGTTGAGCTGGAACTGGCCATTGGTTGCTGTGTAGCTCTTCGGCCGACCGCTGGAGCGCAGCAGGCGCAGCACGATGGCCGCCGCATCACGCAAGGGCAACATGGGTTTGAGCCACCCCTCCAGCGCATCGCGCCGGGTTTCGGGAGAACGATGCAACCACCAGTGATACGAAGGAAGATCAAATTCGCAGACGCCGCCGGGAATTGCCGCACGGCTCTTGATACTCATCAGCCAGTCGTTTTCCCGCAAATACTGGCCGATCTTGCCAGCCATGCCGAGCAAAGCGGCTGATGACTGTTCGATTTCGTAAAGAGCACCCGACAAGGCCTCTTCGGAAATATCCGGGTTATTGCGGAAGGCCAGCAGGGTCTGGCGCTGACGCTCCAGTTCCTGAATCAGGTCCATCTTCAGATCGGCGCGCCCAGCCACCTCAAGGATCTCGAACATCGAGACGAGTGCGGCATGATGCTCGAGGGCACCATCTTCCTGAGTGAAATACGCGGTTTTTTCGAACAAATCCTCAAGACGCAGCAGGGTGCGGATGCGCTCATTGAACGGATATTCGTAAGTAATCACGCGACTAGTGGCCTGGAGAACGGAAAATTTTGTTAATTCTGAGCCATTTGCAGTCAAATCTCAACAGGAAGCTTTAACTTTTTCAGCCGAAAGTTTCAGATACTGAAGATGCAAGGCGCTGACCTGGGCATAAAGTTTTGCCTGATCGGCATCATTGACAACGACATCGTTCGCCGCGGCCAGCCGTTGCTGACGCGTTGCCTGAGCCGCCATGATTGCCTTTACCTCATCGGCCGACATGCCGTTGCGCGCCATCACTCGCTCTATTTGCAGGCTTTCCGGGCAATCCACCACGACGATGCGATCACAACGCTCGCGGTAGGTGCCGGACTCAACCAGCAAAGGCACCGCCAGGATCACATAAGGTGAAGCCGCTGCCCGACAACGTTCGGCTGACAGCTGACGGATCAGCGGATGCAGGATGCCCTCGAGTCTGACCCTGGCCGAAGGGTCAGCAAAAACCTGTCGGCGCATGACGGCGCGATCCATCGCGCCGTCCGCCGTGGCGACAAGGGCCCCAAACTCGGCGATCAAGGCCGGCATGGCCGCACCGCCAGCTGCGGTCAATTCGTGGGCAATGGCATCGGTATCGACCAGAACGGCCCCTTGTTCGACAAACAAATCAGCAACGGTGCTTTTGCCACTGCCAATTCCGCCCGTCAGGCCGACAACGAAGCAGCTCACTTGCAGACCAGCGCTTCAGCCTTGGGCAGCGCTTTGCCTGCTGCGGCGATCAAGGCGCTCTTATCGGTAGCCGGACCCGTTGCCTGCAGCTTCACCGTGCTGTCCTTACCCGGACGCGGTGCCACACGGGCTGAACGAACCCCCTTGCTCTTCAGTTCGGCCAATCGATCCTGCGCGCCTTTCTCGGAGGAAAAAACGCCAAGTGAAATAGCTGAACGACTGACGCCCTCCTGAACCACAAAGAAGTCGGTCACCTCCAGGTTACGCAACTCCCCAGCTTTCTTTTCGACCTCGGCCTTGCTGGCCAGCGGCGGAATATGAACCCACCAACCGTTGCCCTCCGCCGCAACAAGACGGCGGCTAAGCTTGAATTCCTTGAACTTGTTCGCAAGCACCCCGGTCAGGCGATCAGCATCGGCGACAGAAAGATGTTCCCACGCCAGGCAAACCGAGGGAGGCTCGACAGGCTTGGCGACCTCCTCCTTGGCAACCTCAGGCAAAGCCGGCTCTGCAGGCGCCGGATTCGGCTGCTCCTCCTTGGCCGGCTCCTCCTTGGCCGGAGCAGCAGCCGGCGCTTCGCCACGGGAAACGATACGCATGCGTTCGGGCTTCACCTGATGCTCAAGCCGCCCGGCATCGGGATTGTCCAGGCGACCGAAATAACCAGCGCCAAAGGCGTAGAACAGCAGATTGACAAGGACCAGCAGAAAAACAAGGACTTTCACCGGATCAGCCCACTTTCGGCAAATGCTTCAACGACTCGGCAATCGCTTCGGCCGGGTAGTCGTAATCTTCCAGTTGCCCGGAGAAAAACTTGTCGTACGAAGCCATGTCGAAATGGCCGTGGCCGGTCAGGCTGAACAGGATGGTCTTCGCCTCGCCCGTCACCTTGCACTTCAGCGCCTCGTCGATGGCGGCGCGGATGGCGTGGCAGGACTCCGGCGCCGGGATGATGCCTTCGGCCCGGGCAAACTGGACGCCGGCTTCAAAAGTCGCCACCTGTGGCACGGCCAGCGCCTCGACCTGCCCCTCGTGGAGCAGTTGCGAGACGAGCGGCGAATCGCCGTGGTAGCGCAGACCACCGGCATGGATGCCGGGCGGCATGAAGTCGTGGCCGAGCGTGTACATTTTCATGATCGGCGTATAACCGGAAACGTCGCCGTAGTCGTAAGCATAGTGGCCCTTGGTCAGCGTCGGACAGGAGGTCGGCTCGACCGCGACACAGCGCAGGTTGGCTGCGCGCTTGTCGCCGGCAGCCTTGTCGGCCAGGAAGGGGAAAGCGATCCCGCCAAAGCTGGAACCGCCGCCACAGGGGCCGAAGATCACATCCGGATAAAGGCCGATCTTGTCGAACTGCTTCTTGGCCTCAAGGCCGATGACCGACTGGTGCAGCAGCACGTGGTTGAGCACGGAACCGAGCGTGTAGCAGGTGCCGGGGTCGGCCGCCGCTTCTTCGACCGCTTCCGAAATCGCCAGGCCGAGCGAGCCCTGATTGTCGGGATCAGCGGCCAGCGCAGCGCGGCCGGCGTTGGTCAGATTGGTCGGACTGGCGAAGACTTCGGCGCCCCAGGTCTGCATCATCGAGCGGCGGAAAGGCTTCTGCTCGTAGCTGACCTTGACCATGAAGACGCGCACCGGCAGGCCGAACATCTGGCCGCGAGTTCGGCTTGTGCGAACCGGCTGGCGAAACACCTTCGTATTTGTAGAAAATCTTGGCCGGCGTGCCGAGCGCCTGTTCCAGACGCAAGGCGCGGCAGAGCGGCGCCGGGCGCCACAAGGCGTAGATCTGGCGGACTTCTTCGGGAATGGCGATCCAGCGTTCAGCCGACATTTCCTGCTCAAGGATCGGCCCGGGAAAAATCGCGCCCATTGCTTCCGGCGGCACCGGGTTGCCATCCGGCCCGAGCGGCGGCGCCGGCGGATTCGTCATGTCGGCAACGATGTTGTACCAGTGCGTCGGAATATCTTCTTGTTCTAGGTTGATGCGCAGCGGCGTCACTTTTCTCTCCCGGAAAGCGTTTGCTGAAAGGCGGTAAGTTACCCCAAAAGCCTTTGCCAACCAAGGGCGGCCGTGGATTCTGGCGGTTTTTTGCGGTCGACCGGAACAACAAGCAAGGCAAGCAGTTAAAGTACTGCCTGCCCATCTTTTTCATCGCCCAGAATCACCTTGCTCGCCCCCAAAATCGCCCATCTGTTTTGCCACCCCGCGGCACCGTGCACCGCGCTCGATGCCATCGAAGTCACGGTCGAACCCGGCGCAGCGGGTGGCCTGATCTTGCGTTACTGCGTGCGGGGCAGGCTGGCCGCGCTCCTGATTCCGTCGGCGCTCCCCTCCGGTCCGGCCGACAATCTGTGGCAGCACACTTGCTGCGAGGCCTTCGTTGCCGCTGTTGATGACAAGCAATACCGGGAATTCAATTTCTCGCCATCCGGCCAATGGGCGGTCTATGACTTCAAGGATTGCCGGGAGCGCGACACCGGCACCACCCCGCCGGATGCCCCGCGAATCACGATGCAGCGCCTGGCCGATGGTTTTCAACTAACAGCCGAACTCGGCCCGGCACTGCTGCCCACCGGAAAAATGCTGCAACTCGGCCTGAGCGCAGTCATCGAAGCTGCCGACGGCAGCAAAAGCTACTGGGCATTGGCACACTGCGCCACCCAACCCGATTTCCATCTCCGTCAGAGTTTTACGCTGACTTTGAACCGAAACACGCCATGACCCAGACCATTCTGTTCGGCATCGACCGCCTGCTCGCCGACTCCGCCCTGCGCCGCTCGTTGGCCGGCAAGCGCATCGCCCTGCTCGCCCACCCGGCCTCGGTGACCGCCGATCTGACCCATTCGCTCGATGCCCTGGCCGCCCTGCCCGACCTCAAGCTGACCGCCGCCTTCGGCCCACAACACGGCCTGCGCGGCGACAAGCAGGACAACATGGTCGAGTCACCCGATTTCCTCGACCCGCAACATGGCATCCCGGTCTTCAGCCTGTATGGCGACGTGCGCCGGCCCACCGATGCCATGATGGATACTTTCGACGTTTTGCTCGTCGATTTGCAGGATCTGGGCTGCCGCATCTACACCTTCATCACCACGCTACGCTACGTGCTTGAAGCGGCGGCAAAACACGGCAAGACCGTCTGGGTACTCGACCGCCCCAATCCGGCCGGTCGGCCGGTCGAGGGCCTGACGCTGCGCGACGGCTGGGAAAGCTTTGTCGGCGCCGGTGCCATGCCGATGCGCCACGGCCTGAGCATGGGCGAACTCGGTCACTGGTTCATCGCCACCCTGAAGCTCGATGTCGATTATCAGGTCATCACGATGCAGGGCTGGCAACCGGATGCCGCCCCCGGCTACGGCTGGCCACTGGGCGAGCGAACCTGGATCAACCCCAGCCCGAACGCGCCCAATCTGTGGATGGCCCGCGCCTATGCCGGTACCGTCATGCTAGAAGGGGCCACCTTGAGCGAAGGGCGCGGCACCACCCGGCCGCTGGAAATCTTCGGCGCTCCGGATATCGATGCCCGCGCCGTGATCGCCGAAATGCAGGCCTTTGCCCCACAGTGGCTGAGGGGCTGCAAGCTGCGTGAAATCTGGTTCGAACCGACCTTCCACAAGCATGCCGGCAAGCTTAATCACGGCGTGCAGATCCATTGCGAAGGCCCCTATTACGACCACGAGGCCTTTCTGCCCTGGCGCATCCAGGCGCTGGCCTTCAAGGCCATCCGCCGGCTTTATCCCGATTACCCGCTGTGGCGCGACTTTGCCTACGAATACGAACATGACCGGCTGGCCATCGACCTGATCAACGGCTCGCCGCTATTGCGGGAATGGGTGGATGATCCGCAGGCAAGTGCCAACGATCTGGATGTCCTGGCAACCGCCGACGAACGGGCCTGGCAAGCGGAAAGCAAAACCTTCCTGCTGTACTGAACGATTACCCAGAAAAAATGCCTAATGGAAATCGCTATCTATCGATAACACCTGTTGCTAATATGACCGTCAGCTTCTAAACGATAATTCCGAGCGGGGTTCGTGTGCTTCAAAGCCGACGCACCATGGTTAATTGCTGGCTAAGCATTGTTGCGGCCGTCTTCTGGCTGCTCTCCGGATTATCTGTCGCGCATGGCATGGAGCCCACCGGCACCGCGACCGAAGCCAAAAAATCGGCGAAATTCGCCGTCCTGGCCTACCGCCCAAAAGCGGAAACCGAAGCACGCTGGCAACCGCTGATCGACTACCTCAACAGCATCCAGCCGAGCCAGCCGATCACGCTGGTCGCGCTCAATTACCCGGAGCTCGAGGCCGCCGTCAGGAACAAGCAGATCGATTTCGTCCTGACCCAACCGGCACATTACATCCTGCTGGCCAAGCAGGAACATTTGCTCTCGCCACTGGCCACGCTGGTTGAAAAAGAAGGCGGCAAAGCACTGTCCAGTTTTGGCGGCGTAATCCTCACCCGCAGCGACAAGACAGACATCCAGCAGCTCGCCGATCTGCGGGGAAAACGTATCGCGGCCAGCAGCATGGCATCGCTTGGCGGCTATCAGATGCAGGCCTTCGAACTGTTGCAGGCAGGCATCCACCTGCCAAACGACGCCCGGATCATCGAGACCGGCCAGCCCCAGGACAAAGCCATTCAGGAATTGCTGGCCGGACGGGCCGACGCAGCCTTCGTTCGCACCGGCCTCCTCGAAGCCATGCAAATGGAGAACAAGCTGGATGCCAGGCAATTGCGGGTCATCAACCCCCAGCCTCCCGGCGACTTTCCACTCGTCCGGTCAACCCGGCTGTATCCGGAATGGCCAGTTGCCGCGATGCCCTGGACAGAAAACAATCTGGCGCGGCAGGTCGCTGCAGCCATTCTTTCCCTGCCGGCCGACGGGGAAACGGCGCGAGCCATGAATATTCATGGCTTCACCATTCCTGAAGACTACCGTCCAGTTGATGAATTGATGCGCCAGCTCCGCCTGTCGCCTTTTGATGCCCCGCCAAAGTTCACGATAAATGATGTTTTCGTGCAGTTCGGTGCCGTCATTGCGGTGATCGCCATACTCGGCATCAGCGTCCTGATAGCCATCGTTCTGGCCCTGTTCCGTACGATACGCCGCCTCAAGGGCGAACGCTCGCGAACCAAGGCGACGATGGCTCAACTCTCGGCCGCCGAAGCCCGCTTCCGGGCCATTTTCGACAACGTCGAAACCCTGGCCATTCAGGGCTACCTGGCTGACGGTACCGTCGCCTACTGGAACAATGCATCGCAAACTACCTATGGCTACACCGCGCAGGAAGCGCTCGGCAAATCCCTGCTCGACCTGATCATCCCCCCCGCCATGCGCGAGGACGTCCGGGGCGCCGTGCAATGGATGTTCTCCCACAAGACAGGCATTCCACCCAGCCGGCTCAAATTGCAGCGCAAGGATGGCAGCACGGTCGAGGTCTATTCGAGCCATACCGTCATCGACACGGCCGATAAGGGGCCGATGATGTTCTGCCTCGACATCAACTTGACCGAACTGGTCCATACCGAGCAGGCGCTGATCGAGAGTGAATCCCGGCAACGGATGATTCTCCAGACACTGGGCGAAGGCGTCTACGGCACCGACCTCGACGGGGTTTGCACCTTCATCAATCCCGCCGCACTGGACTACCTTGGTCTCCAGGAAGACGAGGCACTGGGCAAGAACACCCATACCCTCTTTCACCACCATCGAGCCGACGGCACGCCCTTGCCGCTGGCCGAATGCCCACTGATCCTGACCGCCAGGGATGGCCAAAGCCGGCGCCTGGAGGATGTCTTCTGGCGGAAAAATGGCGAATGCTTTCCGGTGCGCCTGACCATCACGGCCAAGCTACGCGATGGCGTGATTACTGGTGTCGTCGTCTCGTTCGCCGACATCAGCGAAAACCGACGCGTGGCCAAGGAACTGGAACAACATCACACCCACCTTGAAGCGCAAGTCAGGCAACGTACCGAACAACTGGAAATTGCCCGCCAGGCGGCTGAAGCCGCCAATCGATCAAAGAGTGCCTTCCTGGCCAACATGAGTCACGAGATACGCACGCCGCTCAACGCCGTGCTCGGCATGGTGCACCTGTTACGCCGTGATGCACCGACACTGGAGCAGATCGACCGTCTGGACAAGATCGACTCGGCCTCGCAGCATCTGCTGGCGGTGATCAACGACATTCTGGACATCTCGAAAATCGAGGCTGGAAAACTGGTTCTCGACGAAACAACCGTGGACATCACCAGCATCCTGAAGCGTGTCGTATCCGTGCTCGGCGACCGTGCTCGCCAAAAGGGGCTCGAATTACGTGTGCTGGCGGATGATTTCCCCCATACCTTTATCGGCGACCCGACGCGCATCACCCAGTGCCTGATCAATTACGCCGGCAACGCGGTCAAGTTCACCGAGCATGGCAGCATCACCCTCAAAGCCCGGCGCGTGGCCGATGACAGCAACGGCGTACTGATCCGCTTCGAAGTCGAAGATACGGGCATTGGCATTTCCGACGATGCCATCGATCGCCTATTCGGCATCTTTGAGCAAGCCGACAGTTCGACCAGCCGAAAATTCGGCGGCACCGGTCTGGGCCTGGCCATCACCCGGCGCCTGGCCGAACTGATGGGCGGCAAGGTCGGCGTCAGCAGCCGGGTCGGCGCCGGCAGCCGCTTCTGGTTTACGGCACAGCTGAAACCCGGCGACGACGCCGTCGATGCCATGACCTCAACCTTTGCCGGACTTTCCGCCAAAGGCGTTCAGAACAGCCTGCGCGGACGGCATCTGCTGGTCGTTGAGGACGAGGCGATCAACCGCGAAATTGCGCTGGAACTTCTCGGCGAGTTCGGGATCACCGCAGATACCGCCGAAAACGGGCGCCACGCGGTCGAATTGATCAAGATCCAGCACTACGATCTGGTCCTGATGGACATGCAGATGCCGGAAATGGATGGCCTGGAAGCTACCCGCCGGATTCGCGCCCTGCCCGAGCAAAACGCCGTACCGATCATCGCCATGACTGCCAATGCGTTCGCCGAAGACCGCGAGCGCTGCATCAAGGCTGGCATGAACGACTTCCTGTCGAAGCCGGTTGAACCCGACGACCTCAAGATGCTGCTGCTACGCTACCTCGTCCATTAAGCATCTGTCTTGCACGTTCCCCCGCCTGCACGCCGCGGTATTGCGCCTCTTCAAACAATGAAAATCCGGACAAATCGGCATGGGCCAGCGTGATGTGCCGGCCGCGAAAATCGGCCATTTTTTCCCGCTGAGCATGAAAGAGGCTACCCGACACCGGACGGCGCATGGCGTGGCCATTCCGGAAGATGTCCAGGCGCGTCGTCAGCTTGCGGATATCCGGATGCACCTGTTCCAGTTCAGCCAGGATGCCTTCAGCCCAGGCCTCGCGTGAAGTCTCGAGCAGCAGGCGCCGTCCCTCGGTGGGAGCAACATCGTGCAACGCCCGATAGTAGGTCAGCACCGTGCCGCTCAAGCGTCGGCGGATCAATTGATGAGTGGCCGTGACATAACCCAGACCGGGACTATCGAAGAATACATTGTCCCAGGCGGCCGGTGCGCCGTATCGCTCTTCGGGAAAATTCGACAAGTGCAGGTTGGCCGTCAGCCAGGGCGCGTAATCACCGGCCAGACACGCCAACCTCAGATCACCGGGAATTCCCGGCCAGACTCGCGGCAAAACGAAAGCCGGCGCCGCCCAAATCAGTTGCCGGGCCTCAAACCGGACCGTTTTTTCGCCCATCAGCACATCAACCGCGACGCTCGATTTGCCTTCCTCGATACGCCAGACCGTAGCCCCGGTCATCACGCGATCACCGGCCTTTTGCGCCAAACCACGTGCCAGCCAGGCATTGCCGTCCGGCGCGGTCAGCACGGCATCGGCGGCCGCATTGGCCGCTTCGCCATTGCGGCAGGCAAAGTAATGCAACCCGGCCCAGGCCGATACCTGATCGTAGGCCGTGCCGTAATCGTCGCGGCAGGCATAGTTGGCCAACCAGTGCAGCGTCGGTGCCGTAAAACCGTTGTCGTTCAGCCATTGCCGAAAGGTGATCCGGTCCAGTGTTCGCCATTCGGGGTCGGCGCTCGACAAGGCCATCGGAATGGCGAACAGCCGCCGACCGTCACGCCCTCTGGCCTGCTTCAGTTCCTCCATCCGGGCATGGAAGCGCTTTTGCTGCGCCAGTTCGGCCCCATCGAGGCCGCGATGCGGCAGCAGCCCCTCTTCCCACAGTCCATTGCGGTAAACGCGTTCCTGCGGCGTGGCACACAGATAGCGCTCGTCGTAACTCGGCTTTACTGCGCCCGGATCCCCCTGCAGGACGCCCAAGTCGGCCAGTAGTTCACGGACATGGATCGCTTCACGTGTCGGCAGCGGCAGATAGTGAGCACCCCAGGGATAAGCCACCAGCGGCGATTGCCCAGCGCGCGAATTGCCGCCAGCTTCACTTTCCATTTCCAGCACAAGAAAGTCATCAACGGCCAATTTGGCCAGCTGCCACGCCGCCGACAGACCGGAAACACCGCCGCCGACGATCAGGACGCCGGTTTTTCGGATTTCTGACGGGGCCGGAAAGCCGCCGTCGCGCAAGCGATGGCCACGGATATGCGACATGCCCAGCAGTTCGCCGGGCGGCAGCAATGCTTTGCCGGCCGGGGCACAACCGGCGAGGGCAGCCGCCCCCACCGCGCAAAGAAATTCCCGGCGGCTGGTGCCAGCCCCTGGCTTTGTGGTGTTAGTCAAACTTCCGCAGGGACAGGCTGACGGAAAGCTGCGCCCCGAGCCAGCCAAGGAAGGCACCGACAACAGTCAGCGCCAGCACTTGAAGCGCCCCCGGAGACTTCAGGCTGAAGCTGCCACCATAGAGCACCGCCAGCTCGCCAACCGGCCCAGCCAGCATGCGCAGGGCCCCCAGCACCAGTGCCGCAGCAGCCAGGCCGCCAAGCGCCCCCTGCAAGGCACCGAAGTAGTAAAAAGGCCGGCGAATGAAGGCATCCGTCGCCCCGATCATCCGCGCCACCTCAATTTCAGCCGACTGCGCCATGACCTGCAGACGAATGGTGTTGAAGGTCACCGCCACCAGTCCGGCACCGAACAAGCCAGCCAGCATCCACAAGGCCAACTTGCCGAGACGCAGGAAGGCATCGAACCGCTTGACCCAGGCTGAGTCGAGCTGCACGTGCGCTACCTTGGGCCAGCCGGCGATTTCCTTGCGCATGATTTCCAGCGCCTCGGGCTCGGTATTGGCCGGTTCGACCACAAAGGCATCGGGCAGCGGATTGCGCGGCAGGCTGGCGACAATTTCGGCCATCCCTTCGCTCGCCTGCATGCGTTTCAGCGCCTCCTCCTTGGGTACGAAGCGCCATTTGCCAGAGGCGACCTGACGCAGGCGATTTTCGATTTCGCCGACATCCTTCTTGCTCGCCTCAAGGCTCATGAACAGGGTGATCTGCTGCACACCGGACGCATTGCGGCCAAGATCACGCAAGTTGTCGAGGGCAACGTAACCAAACGCCGGCAGGGTCAGCGCAATGCCGATCACCAGCAGCGAGAGCAAGGTATTCAGCGGCGTTGCCCACAGGCGACGGAAGGCCGAGGCCAGCGCGGCACGGTGATGGGAGAACCAGGCGTTCATTCGACCACCCTTCCGTGATCAAGGCGCAGCACGTTCGGGTGATAGCGCTCGATCCAGCTCTGGTCATGGGTCGCGACGACGACGGTCACGCCAACCCGATTGAAGTCGGCAAAAATTTCCAGAATGGCCGCACCCGACTCGGCATCAAGATTGCCCGTCGGCTCATCGGCCAGCAGCACGGTTGGCCGATTGACCACCGCGCGGGCAATGGCCAGGCGCTGTTGCTCGCCGCCGGACAAGGCAATCGGATTGGCCTTCTCGCGAGCCAGCAGGCCAACCTTGTCGAGCGCTGCCAGGGCACGCCGGATCGCCTCGCGCCGTGGCTGGCCGGCAATCTGCAGCGGCAAAAGCACGTTATCGAGCGCGTTGCGGTCAAACAGCAACTTCTGATCCTGAAAGACCAATCCGAAATGGCGACGAATATGCGGCATGGCACTGCGCCCCAGCGCCGACAGGTTCTGACCATTGACCACCAGGCTACCGGAAGTCGGCCGCTCGATGGTCGCGATCAGCTTGACCAGTGTTGTCTTGCCGGCACCGGAATGACCGGTAATCAGCACCATCTGTCCGGCGTTGATCTGGAAGCTGACATCCTTGACGGCCTCCAGGCCGCCCGGATAGCGCTTGGTGAGATTGCTTGCCTCGATCATTCGAACAGGGCGTCGACGAAATCTTTGGCCGAGAAGGGACGCAGATCGTCGATCTGCTCGCCCACCCCGATGAAGCGGATCGGCTTCGGACACTGCCGGGCGATCGCCGTCACAACGCCACCTTTGGCCGTGCCGTCGAGCTTGGTCAGGACCAGACCAGTCACCTTGATCGCCTTGTCGAAGGCCTTAACCTGTTGCAGCGCGTTCTGGCCGATGTTGGCATCAAGCACAAGCAGGGTTTCGTGCGGGCCTTCCGGCTCGATTTTCTGGATCACGCGGCGCACCTTGGCGATTTCCTCCATCAGGTGCAATTGTGTCGGCAGGCGGCCGGCCGTATCGGCCAGCACGATATCGATACCGCGCGCCTTGGCGGCCGAAATGGCATCGAAGACCACGGCCGCCGGATCGCCGTTATCCTGGGCGATAACCGTCACGTTGTTGCGCTCGCCCCAGGTTTCCAGCTGTTCGCGGGCGGCGGCACGGAAGGTGTCGCCGGCAGCGAGCAGCACACTCTTGCCCTGGGTCTGGAAATATTTGGCCAGCTTGCCAATCGAGGTCGTCTTGCCGGCGCCATTGACCCCGGCAATCATGATCACGAAAGGCTTGTGCGTCGAGAAATCGAGTGGCTGTTCCAGCGGTTGCAGGGTTTCCAGCAACGCATCATGCAGCGCCTTCTGGATGGCCTCCGGCGTATCCAGCTTGTCACGCTTGGCTGCCTTCTTCAGTTCGTCGAGCAGGTGCTGCGTTGCCTCGATGCCGCAGTCACTGGTCAACAGCAGGGTTTCCAGTTCCTCGAGCAGTTCGTCATCGACCTTGCCCCGCGAGAAGATGGATTTGAGCTTGCCGCCCCACTGGGCACGGGTCTTGGCCAGTCCCTTGAACAGGCGTTCGCGCCAGCTGGGCGCAGCGGCCTTTTCAGCCGGAACTTCGGCCTTGGTCTCGGAGCCGGATTTTTTCAGGAAACTGAACATGAGGAATTGGGTCTTAGAAGGACTTCGGCCAAGCTGACAGGCGAGCGGCAAGCCGTTAAGATGCCGCCGGGATCGATATAAATGCGGCCCCGATTTTAGCAGAAAGACCACTTAGAAAGCCCCCGCTCTCCCATGCGTATGCGACAACTTGTCCCCTTTTTGCTCGCTGCCGGTCTGTCGACCGCAGCCCTTGCCAACCCTTATGAAACGACGCTCAAGAACGGCCTGCGCGTGATTGTCAAGGAAGACCACCGCGCCCCGACTGCCGTCCAGATGGTCTGGTACCGCATCGGCAGCACGGACGAGGTCGATGGCGCCTCCGGCGTCGCCCACGTGCTCGAGCACATGATGTTCAAGGGCACGCCCAGTGTCGGCCCCGGCGAATTCAACAAGCGCGTCGCGGCCGCCGGCGGCAAGGACAACGCCTTCACCAGCCGCGATTACACCGCCTACTTCCAGCAGGTGCCGAAGGAAAAACTGGCCGACATGATGCAGCTCGAAGCCGACCGAATGCGTCACCTGAATGTCGACGCCAAGGAATTCGAGCAGGAGATCAAGGTGGTCATGGAAGAGCGCCGCATGCGCACCGATGACAACCCACAAGCCAAACTGTTCGAGCAGATGAACGCCGTCGCCTTCCAGGCTCACCCGTATCGCCGGCCGATCATCGGCTGGATGAACGACTTGGAAACGATGACCGCCGCCGATGCCAAGGCCTGGTACGACACCTGGTACGTGCCGAACAACGCTTACGTCATCATCACCGGCGACGTCGATCACAAGGAAGTCTTCGCGCAGGCCGAAAAATACTACGGCCCGCTTGAAGGCCGCGCTCTGCCGCCCCGCCGCCAGCAAATCGAGCCCGTACAGGAAGGCCCCCGCCACGTCACGGTCAAGGGCCCGGCCGAACTGCCGGTGCTGATCATGGGCTACAAGGCGCCGATCCTGCGCGACATCGACAAGGACAGCGACCCGTACGCACTGGAAATGCTCGCTTCCATCCTCGATGGCCACGATGCTGCCCGCTTCAACAAGAAACTGGTGCGCGAGGACAAGGTCGCGCTGTCGGCTGGCATCGACTACGACAACACCGCCCGCGGCCCTGGCATGCTCTACCTGCACGGCACGCCGTCGGAAGGCAAAACCATCGCCGATCTGGAAGCTGCGCTGCGCGCCGAGATCGTCCGTGTCCAGAAGGATGGTGTCAGCACCCAGGAACTCAAGCGCGCCAAGGCCCAGCTGGTGGCTGGTCAGGTCTACAAGCTTGATTCGATGTTCGGTCAGGCCATGGAAATCGGCCAGATCGAATCGGTCGGCCTGCCCTACCAGAAGCTCGACCACATGCTGGACAAGCTGCAGAAAGTCACAGCCGCCGACGTTCAGGCCGTAGCCAGAAAATACTTCAACGACGATGCCCTGACCATCGGCGTCCTCGATCCGCAGCCGCTCGACGGCAAACCACGCCGTCCGGCCGTCGCCACCCGCCACTGAGAGCGCAAATCGATGCCCTTACCGTGGAAGACCATCCTGACCAATGTGCCGTGGAGCGACGTTCTCGGCAAAGCGCCCCAAATCGCCGATAGCGCAAAAAAAATGTGGAAAGGCATGGGCCGCAAGAGTGCCGAGGCGGCTGAATTCGACCCCGCCGGCGAAAGTATCGCCCCCGATGCCGATTTCTCTGCCCGCCTGAGCTTGCTGGAAGCCGCCAACCGCAAGTTGCGTACGCAAATTCTCGCTTCCAGCGAACTCATCCAGACCTTGAGCGAGCAGAATGTCCTGCTCGTCGCCCAGATCGAAAACCAGCGCCAGCGCGCCCGCCTTCAAGCCTGGGCGCTCACCGCCACGGCACTGCTTGCCAGCCTGGCCTTGATGCTGGCCTGGCAGCCCCGCTTAACGGAGTTTTTTGCATGAAAAAACTGTTGATTGCAGCCATTGCGCTGCTCCTCACCCACAGCGTCTTCGCCGGCGTCAAGATCGAACACTGGGTTTCCCCCTCCGGGGCCCGCGTCTATTTCGTCGAAAGCCGCGTCCTGCCGATGCTCGACGTTCAGGTCGACTTTGCCGCCGGCTCGATGTTCGACCCGGTCGGCAAATCAGGCCTCGCCGCCCTGACCCGTGCCGCCCTCGATCTCGGCGCCGGCAAGCTCGATGAAACCGCCATCGCCGAACAACTGGCCGACATTGGCGCCAATCTCACCGGTGGTGCTGACACCGACCGCGCCAGCGTTGCGCTGCGCACCCTGTCCGCCAGGGACAAGCGCGAACCCGCCCTCGACATCCTGAAGACCGTGCTGCACAAGCCGCTGTTCGATGCCGCCATCTTCGAACGCGAGAAGGCGCGAACCATCGCCGGCCTCAAGGAAGCGATGACCCGTCCCGACAGCATCGCTGGCAAGGCCTTCTGGGCCGCCATGTACCCGAACCATCCCTACGGCCGTCAGGCCACACCGGAAAGTGTCGGCACGCTGAACCGCGACGACCTTGTCGCCTTCCACGCCCGCTACTACAACGCAGCCAACGCCAGCATCACGCTGGTTGGCGATCTGTCGCGCCAGGAGGCAGAAACGCTTGCCGAAGCCATCGCGTCCGGACTACCCAAGGGTCAAGCCGCCGTATTGCCAGCCCCACCCGAAGCGCCAAAAGGAGGCCTGACCCAGCTCGCTCACCCAGCCAGCCAGGCCCATGTCTACATCGGTCTGCCGGCCGTCGAACGCGGCAATCCCGATTTCTTCCCGCTGCTTGTCGGCAACTACACCCTGGGCGGTGGCGGCTTCGTCTCCCGCCTGATGAAGGAAGTCCGCGACCAGCGCGGCTATGCCTACAGCGTCTATAGCTACTTCGCCCCGCTCAAGCAGACCGGCCCCTTCCAGATCGGCCTGCAGACCAAGCGCTCGCAAGCCAGGGATGCAATCAAGGTGGCGCGCGACGTGCTCGAAGGCTTCCTGAAAGACGGCCCGAGCGACGACGAACTGGCCGCCGCCAAGGCGAACCTGACCGGCAGCTTCCCGCTGCGCCTAGACAGCAACAAGAAGATCCTCGACAACGTTGCCGTGATCGGTTTCTACGGATTGCCGCTCGATTATCTCGATCAATATCAGGCCAGGGTACAGGCCGTGACCGCCGACGAGATCAAGCAGGCCTTTGCCCGCCGCGTGCGGCCGGAAAGCCTGATCACGGTCACGGTGGCCGCAGATTGAACTCGGTTCGTATCGTCGGCGGCGAGTTCCGCCGGCGCGTCCTTAAATTTCCGGACAGCGAAGGCTTGCGCCCGACCCCGGATCGCGTCCGCGAGACACTCTTCAACTGGCTGGGGCAGGCGCTCGACGGCTGGCACTGCCTCGACCTGTTCGCCGGCAGCGGTGCCCTCGGCTTCGAAGCAGCCTCGCGTGGCGCGGCTCGTGTCGTCATGATCGAACAGGCACCGAAAGTGCTCGCCGCGTTGCATGAAAACCACGAATCGCTCCATAAACCGAGCGCGATAGAGATCATCCGCGCGGATGCGATACAATATTTGGCCTCGACGAAGGCAAAATTCGACCTGATCTTCCTCGATCCGCCCTACAAAAAAGGTTGGATTGACCGTCTGGAACCACTCCTTCCAGACGTATTGAACGAAGATGCAGCAATCTACGTCGAAGCAGAATACGAAATAAAATCGCTTGGCGATTGGCGCACAGTGCGCCATGGCAAGGCGGGGGAAGTCCACTTTCACTTGTTGCGCCGAGAAACAGGCGGGGAATCAGCTTGAACAAACTCAACCATCGCGTTGCGATCTACCCAGGCACCTTCGACCCGATCACCCGGGGACACGAAGATCTGGTCCGTCGCGCTTCGACGCTGTTCGACAAGCTGATTCTGGCCATCGCCGAAAGCCCGTCGAAGAAGCCACGCTTCCCGCTGGCCGACCGCGTCGAAATGGCCCAGGAAATTCTCGGTGACCTGAAGAATGTCGAAATCGTCGGCTTCAACACACTGCTGATGAACTTCGTCCACGAAAAGGGCGCCAAGGTCGTCGTCCGCGGCCTGCGCGCCGTGTCCGATTTTGAATACGAATTCCAGATGGCGGGCATGAACCGCAGCGTCTACCCCGAGGTCGAAACCGTGTTTCTGACGCCGGGCGAGCAGTACATGTTTATCTCCGCTACCATGGTGCGTGAAATTGCGCGCCTGGGTGGCGATGTCAGCAAATTTGTGCAACCTTGTGTAGAAAAGCGCCTGCGGGCGACAACCACTGCTTAAACGAGAGAGGAACAGCTATGGCTCTGATGATTACCGACGAATGTATCAATTGCGATGTGTGCGAACCGGAATGCCCGAACGAGGCCATTTCCCAAGGGGAAGAGGTTTACGTCATCGACCCGAACAAGTGCACGGAATGCGTCGGCCACTACGACGAACCGCAGTGCGTCCAGGTCTGCCCGGTCGATTGCATCCCGAAGAATCCGGATGTCGTCGAAAGCGAAGACCAGCTCTGGGTCAAGTACGAAAAGCTCACTGGCAACAAGCGCGCCTGAGTCTTTTGCGATACCAATAAAAAACCCGCGAATTTCGCGGGTTTTTTATTGCCCGTTACGGGCCACTTGGGCAATCAGGCCGCTTCCAGCTGTTGCGAGGTGAGTGGCAGAAGCATTTCCTGAACACGACCGATGATCTCTTCCAGCGCATCGATCTGCTGTAGCAGGTTTTTCTCGACGCCATCAAGCTCGGTAATACGATCCTCCAGCGTATCGGTTGCCTGGTGAATGCGCTTGATGCTTTCCAGGCGACGTTTCAACTGAATCTGGTGCTCCCGAACCTGCGTTTCCATCGGCGCCATGACAGCGCGCAGCCAGACTTCCGCATCGCGATTGGCGTGCTCGAAGGCGCGGCGAACCTGGACTGCCACTTCTTCGAAGAACTTCTGCGTGATATTCCGTTTGTCATGGGTCAGCAGGCTGACCATGGTGTTCAGGTGATCGTCGCACCAGGCTTGCAGGCGATCGAGTTCCTTTTCGTAGCGAAGCAGTGAGAAGGTCGTCGGCGAGCCAAGCTTGAGACCATGCTCGACAGCAAACTTCTTGTAAACCGCCTCCATCATCGACAGGATTTCGCTGATTTCGGTATTCGACTTGGCCAGTGCATCACGCGACTGCGAGAAGAAATGCGCCATGGCATCGGACAAGGTCTTGGAAAACGCCGCTTCGAGCATCGCCTCACGGGTTTCGTGCGTCAACTGGCGCAGCACATCAAGACCAAGGTGGGCAAACAGCTTGTTGGTCAGCGTCGAGAAAACACTGCGCACCGCATAGTAGCGCTGCAAGCCGGACTCGAATTCGTCCTTCTCGGAACGCACCTTGCCCATCATGTATTCGACGACGCCCTTGTTCTTGCCGCGCAATTCCGTCAATTCAGTCAATTGCTCGCGCAAGCCGACGAGGCGAGTATCGAGCAACCCGCGCACACGGCGGCTGACATCCCCGAACTCGCTCTCGGTGCTTTCGCAAACAATGTCGCGCTTCGCCGGGATCAGCTCCTTGGACAAGGCCGCTTCCAGCAAGGGCAAGCGGCTCTTTTCAAGCAGGGCGCTATCACCGTTGATTTTGGCGACCAGCCCCTTCTGGGCGGAAACCGGGAAAACCTGGCTGGCTGGCAGTTCAAGGATATCGGCACTGGTATTGACCTGGCGCTCGATCTCGGCGTCGATTTCCTCCGCCGTCTTCAACTCGTCCCACTGGCCGTCGATCTTGTTGAGCACGACCATGCGACCGCGCTTGGCCATGCCGCCACCACAAATATGCTCGCGCCAGATCGCCATATCGGACTGGGTTACACCAGTATCGGCGGCCAGAATGAACAATACGGCATGGGCATTCGGCAGTAGTGAAAGCGTCAGTTCCGGCTCGGCACCGATGGCGTTCAAGCCCGGGGTGTCGAGAATGACCAGCCCTTGCTTGAGCAACGGATGCGGAAAGTTGATCATGGCGTGGCGCCAGCGCGGCACCTCAACCAGGCCGTCATCACCAACACAGTACAGTTCGATCTGCCCCTCACCCACCTCGAAGCCAAGACGAGAAGCCTCTTCCGGCGTGACTCGCGTCGTTTCACTGACGTGGCGAAGTGCATCCTGCATGGCATCCGGCGATTCGGTATCGAGCGTCACCTTGGTCCACTCATCCGGAAAACGCTTGTATTCGCTGACGCTGGAATTCGAAGATCGCGTCTGGATCGGCAACAACTCGATACTGGGCAACTTGTTGCCATCGAACATCAATTCAGTCGGGCACATCGTCGTCCGGCCGGCTGACGAAGGCAGCATTCGGTTACCGTAATCGGCAAAGAAGATGGCGTTGATCAGCTCCGACTTGCCGCGCGAAAACTCGGCAACGAAGGCAACATTCAGACGATCTTCGCGCAGCCGCTCAAGCAATTGCGTCAGGCGCAGGTCGCTCTGGGCATCGGAAAGCTCGTTTTGATTCAGCCAGCCCTGCAGCTCGCCAATATAGTTGGCGAGGCGGGAGCGCCAGGCGGTATAGGCGGCAAATTGATTGGCAAGCGACATATTTTGTATTCCCGGATCCTATCGGAAACTCCAATTTAGCATAAAAACAGTAGCTTGCAGGCAGCTTTTAATGCTGACAGCCAGTGCAGTAGTAAGTACTTCGCCCGGCCTGCCAAATCTGGCGAACGACCCCGCCACAGCGCAGACAAGGCTGGTTGGCGCGATCATAGACACCGGCCTGAATCTGAAAACAGCCGGCCCCGCCATCGCTGTGTACATAGTCGCGGATACTGCTGCCGCCGGCTGCAATGGCATCCGACAAGGTTTCGCGTATGGCCGGCACCAGAATTTCATAGCGCGCCCGGCTGACTCGGTTGGCCGCCCGCAGCGGCGAGATGCCGGCTCGAAACAAGCTCTCTGAGGCATAGATGTTACCGATCCCAACCACTAGGTGGCTATCCATCAGGGTCGGCTTGATCGGCCCGCTACGCCGGGCAATCGCTTCATACAGCCACTCAGCCGTAAACGTCTCGGACAAGGGCTCGATACCCTGCGTCGCCAGCAACGGATGGCACTCAGCCGAGGCGGGCGGCCCCGGTTGCCAGAGCACGACACCGAACCGACGCGGATCGGCAAAGCGGAGAATCTGCCCGGCCAGCACCAACTCGAAATGGTCGTGTTTGGCCGGCGGCAGATCGAACGGCACGAAGCGCAGATTGCCCGACATGCCGAGATGAATGATCAGCGTACCCTGGACACCACGCCGCTCGCAATCGAGCAGCAAATACTTGCCGCGACGACGAACAGCGACCACCCGGCACCCCGGCAACAGCGTTGCCAACGCAGGAGGGATCTCGTGCCGTAGCTTCGGCGCACGAATAACCACCCCTTGTATCACCTGCCCCACAAGCTCCGGCTCCAGCCCGCGGCGACAAACTTCCACTTCCGGCAATTCCGGCATTACTTGTTCCCCCGACAAAACCCAAATACCATCGCAAACTTATTGGATTCTATGCGCTCCAATGAGACTGCTTCACGCAAACCTTGATCGAAAGCCTTCCATGTCACCGAAGTTCATCGCTGCCGCCATCTCCCTCGCCCTGGGCATCACCCAAGGCGGATACGGTCTGGCCGCCGACGAGCCCCCCGCCAAGCCTATCGCCAAACGCATGGCGGCCCGCGTAGCATCCTCGGAGGATCTGCTGGCACGCACCGTTTTCCAGGCACTGGTCGGCGAATTCGCCCTGCAGCGTGGTGATGCCAGGCTCGGCTCCGATGCCTGGACCGATCTCGCCCAACGCACCCGCGACCCCAAGGTGGTCGCCCGGGCCACCGAAGTTGCCGGGTTTGCCCGCCAGTATGACCGCGCACTCGAACTCTCGAAACTGTGGATAGAAATCGAACCCGATTCCGCACAAGCCAGACAAACGCAATCTTCCCTGCTGGTCATGGCCAACCGCCTTGACGACCTGGCGCCGCAACTGACTGCGCTACTTGAACAGGACAAGCCAAATCTGGCCAGCAACCTGCTGCATCTGAATCGCATGCTCTCCCGCATCGGCGACAAGAAATCCGCACAAGCCCTGGTCGATCGTATTGCATCCCCCTACGACAGCCTGCCCGAGGCGCATTTTGCGATGGCCCAGGCGGCATCGAACGCCAACGACAACCTGCGCGCCCTGAACGAAACCGAAAAGGCCTTGCAACTCCGCCCCGACTGGGAAATGGCCGCGCTGGCTCGCGCCCAACTACAAGCGCGCCAATCCGGCAAGACGGCGATAGACAGCCTCGCAGACTTTGTCAGCCACAACACTACCGCCCGCGATGCCCGCCTGACCCTGGCCCGTCTGCTGATCAGCGAAAAACGCTACAGCGAAGCGCGCCAGCATTTTGATCGCCTGATCAAGGACAACCCGGACAGCCCGGAAGTCATTTACCCGGTTGCCATGCTCGCCCTGCAGCAGGGTGACGCAAACACCGGCCGTAAACAGCTCGAACGCCTGCTGACCACCGACTTCCCGGACAAAAATACCGTCCACTTCTTCCTTGGCCAACTCGACCAGGAACAGAAAAAACCGGAAATGGCACTCGAACACTTCCGCCAGGTCACCGGCGGCGAGCAATACATCGCGGCCCGCTCGCGAGCCGCCCAGATCCTGCTGCAACAGGGCAAAAGCGAAGAGGCCCGCGAACTCCTGCACAACACCCGCGGCGGCACGGTCGCCGAACGCACCCAGTTAACCCTGGCTGAATCGCAGCTATTGCGCGAAGCTGGCCGCCATAACGACGCATACATCGTTCTCGATAGCGCCCTTTCCGTGCAACCCGACAATACGGAGCTGCTCTATGAAGCAGGCCTGACGGCAGAACGCATCGGCAAACCGGAGCTGCTTGAAACCCACCTCAAACAACTGCTCGCCATCAAACCCGACCATGCCCACGCCTTGAATGCACTGGGCTACTCCTGGGCCGAACGCAACATTCGCCTGCCGGAAGCCCACGACCTGATTGCCAAGGCGCTCAGTCTGGCACCGGAAGATCCCTTCATCATGGACAGCATGGGCTGGGTGCTCTATCGCCAGGGCAAGCTCACCGAAGCCCTGCAAACACTGGAGCAGGCCTACAAGATCAAGGCCGACCCGGAAATTGCCGCCCACCTCGGCGAGGTTCTGTGGGCGCTGGATCGCAAGGACGAAGCCCGCAGTCTCCTCAAAGCGGCTGCCAAGGCCAATCCAGACAACGAAGTGCTGATCGGCGCCGTCAAGAAACTACTGCCTTGAGACTCCGCTTTTCCCTGCTGCTCACGGTCAGCCTACTGGCCGGTTGCGCCAGTGCGCCCCCCGCCACGCTGCAGCACCGCGACAATATCCGCGATTTTTCTCTGGAAGGCCGATTCGCCCTGCGTGTGGCCATGCCCGACCAGGCGCCGCAAAGCTCAGGCGGCCGCCTGAGCTGGACCCACCGGAACCGCAGCGACCGCGTACTGCTGTCCAGCCCCCTCGGCTACGGCCTGGCTGAAATTGAAACCACGCCCGAACTGTCCCGACTACGAACCGCCGAAGGCAAGCAAAGCGAATCGACCGATCCCGATACCCTGATTGAAGAAGTCACCGGCCAGCGTCTGCCGGTCACTCGCATGCCGGCCTGGCTGCTTGGGCGCTCCGGAGGCAAGGCGCAAATCTTTAACGACCCGATTGGTCGCCCTGGAAAATTGCTGGAAGACGGTTGGCAGGTCGACTACACCTATGATGATGAAGCGCCAGCCGCCCTGCCCAGCCGACTGAATATTTCCCGCGACGGCGAAATCGAGCTGAAATTGCGCATCGAAGAGTGGAAAGAAACACCTTGAGTAACTGGAACTGGGACAGCTTGTGGCCGGCGCCGGCCAAACTTAATCTTTTTCTGCACGTGATCGGCCGGCGCGCCGATGGCTACCACCTGTTGCAAACCGTCTTCCGCTTCATCGACCGGGCCGATACGCTCCGTTTCGAGCCGCGCAGCGATGGTGAAATCGTCCTTGCCACCCCGATCCCCGGCGTCCCGACCGACAGCGACCTGACCGTCCGTGCCGCCCGCCTGTTGCAGCAGGCAAGCGCTTGCCGACAAGGCGCCACCATCCATCTCGACAAACAATTGCCGATGGGTGGCGGACTGGGCGGCGGCT
Organism: Pseudomonadota bacterium; assembly: GCA_018262245.1. Classification (GTDB taxonomy): domain Bacteria; phylum Pseudomonadota; class Gammaproteobacteria; order Burkholderiales; family Rhodocyclaceae; genus Azonexus. The sequence continues at coordinate 30,484 of JAGTRV010000033.1, forward strand.
CTTCCGATGCAGCCACCGTATTGCTCGCGCTGAACCATCTCTGGCAGACAGGCCTGACTCGCCCCCAGCTGGAGAAACTCGGACTCACTCTCGGCGCCGATGTGCCGGTATTCGTCCATGGCCACAACACCTTTGCTGAAGGTATCGGCGAAGCATTTACCGATATCGAATTACCACCGGAAAGCTATCTGGTCCTGCATCCCGCAATCCACGTCCCGACCTCGGCCATTTTCGGCGCCCCTGAACTCAAGCGCGACACCCCTCCCATTCGGCACAGCGAATGGCAACCCGGACAAGGCCACAATGACCTTGAAGCTGTGGCCTGCGCCAAATTTCCTGCTGTCGCCGAATACCTCAACTGGCTGAAACAACATGCACCACAGGCGATGATGACCGGCTCCGGCGCCTGCGTCTTTGCCGGCTTCGCCAGCCGTCGCGAGGCAGAAGCCATCCTGGCGCAATGCCCCTCTGGCATGAACGCCTGGATCGCCGATGGGCTTGGCGAACACCCGCTCGCAAAAATTTCATAAAGGGCTGGATTTCTTCCGGCGACTACTGTAATATTCGCGCCTCGCTCGGACGCGAACCCGTTCGAGCAACCCGCTGGGGAGTCGCCAAGTTGGTCAAGGCACCGGATTTTGATTCCGGCATTCGAAGG
>JAGTRV010000334.1 GCA_018262245.1 Pseudomonadota bacterium
AAGAGTACATTCAGCTTTGCTTTGGGGTCATCGGTGAGAGCAATCCGCTGTTCGTCGAATTGGAGCATCGCTTCGCGTGGCCGGACGAGTTCGGCAAACAGATTCCTCGCCAAAGTCAGATTGACCTCCCGCTTGCGCCCATCCAGTGCCATCCGGCGAAGATTCGCGGAGAACCGTTCAAGTTCTTCAGTGAATAGCTGCTTGCCATTCAGATAAATCTTGCGGTCAAGCTGATGGAAAAACTGAGTAATACGTCCGTAGCGCTTCAGCAGACGGAAACCGAAAAAGCGTGCCTCGGGCGCCATCAAAACGACGCCCACATTGGCGAATTCGCCCGTTTCCACAAACGGGCGGAAGCGCAACAACGCGTATTGGCAGGCAAACTTTTTCACGGCAAATTCCAGAAATCTTCCCGGCGGCAACGCTCCAGGCACGAAGCAATTTCACCCCAGGTTACATTGGCAGGCACCCCCTCGTCGACATGCCACCACGAATCAGGGATGGTAGCACGGATGTCTTCCAGGCCCGAAAGGACGGTTGCCAGCCGTTCACCATATCTACGGCGTTCGACGTGATCACTGAAGACCTGGTTCCAGTAATCTGCAAAAACGTGGGATTCGAGAAAGCGTGCCGCATCAAAGCCGCGATCAAACGCCTGGTTGTGGTCGATGACCGCCAACTCGGCTGCACGAACATCCCACAGAAGATTCGGATTCCCGCCGAGTTCGGTCAAATGGCGATCTTCGTTGTGCAACCACCAATCAAACACCAGAACGTCCTTTGCAACATCGGGAGGGACAAGATCACGTGTCGTAACTGTCAGTTCGTCGGCATGCGGTATCTGGCGGGACGCGAATACGATGCCTGCCCCAAGCTGGCCGATGTCCGCGCGAACCTCGATTTCGATCAATTCTGCCGGAACCTCCGCCAACACGTAGTCAGCGATTGGCAAACCAAACGCCGTGGCCAATTGCGCCGAAACCCATTCACAAATCTGGCTGCGTCGACCTGCGCCGATGCCTTTGACAAAATAGACAGCACCATCATCCCCTTGGCAAATGAAGGGTTCAGTCACGCCCTGTTTTGCGCGCCCCTGAATTTCTTCGATGATGACGGTGACCATGATCGAGTGCTTTCTTCTGTCGAATGGCTATTGCAGCGCCGCCGCAATAGCCCGGAAACTTTCCAGCCCGGCTTCCAGATTCTCGATGATTTCCCCGGCCAGTTCATCCGGCTCGGGTAGGTTGTCGAGATCGGCCAGGCTCTTGTCCCTTAGCCAAAAGATATCCAGGCTGGTCTTGTCCCGGGCGACGATCTGCTCGTAGGAGTACTTGCGCCAGCGGCCTTCGGGGTTGGATTGCTCGCTCCAGGTTTCCTTGCGCTCGAAGCGGTTCTGCGGGTTGTAGCAGGCGATGAATTCCTGCAAGTCCTCGAAGCGCAGCGGCTTTTTCTTCAGGGTGTGATGAATGTTGGTGCGGTAGTCGTAGAACCAGATTTCCTTGGTCCACGGCTCCTTGCTGGCGGCGTGGTTGTCGAAGAAAAGCACGTTGGCCTTGACGCCGTTGGCGTAGAAGATGCCGGTGGGCAGACGCAGGATGGTGTGCAGGTCGGTGTTCTCCATCAGCTTCTTGCGCACGGTTTCTCCGGCGCCGCCTTCAAACAGCACGTTATCCGGCACCACCACGGCGGCGCGGCCGGTGCTCTTGAGTAGGGTGCGGATGTGCTGGACGAAGTTGAGCTGCTTGTTTGAGGTCGTGGCCCAGAAGTCCTGGCGGTTGTAGGTCAGATCGTCTTTTTCCTGTTCGCCTTCTTCATTGGTAAAGCTCATCGAGCTCTTTTTGCCAAAGGGCGGATTGGCCAGCACGTAGTCGTAAGTCTTGGGCGAACTGGCAACCAGGGCGTCGTTGGGCGAGATCATGCTGTCGCCGTCGATCTCGCCGATGTTATGCAGGAACATGTTCATCAAGGCGAGGCGGCGGGTGCCGGCGACGATTTCGTTGCCGTAGAAGGTTTCGTGCTTGAGGAACGCTTTCTGTGGCTTGTCCAGCGCATGGGCGGCGACGAGGAAGTCATACGCCGCGAGGAAAAATCCACCGGTGCCACAGGCGGGGTCGGCGATCGTCTTGTTGGGCTCGGGGCGAACACATTCGACCATGGCACGGATCAGGGCGCGCGGGGTGAAGTATTGGCCGGCGCCGGACTTGGTGTCCTCGGCGTTGCGTTCGAGCAAGCCTTCGTAGATGTCGCCTTTAACATCGGCGCCCATGGTCACCCACTGCGTTTCATCGACCATGTCGATCAGTCGATACAGCTTGGCCGGGTCTTGAATCTTGTTCTGCGCCTTGGTGAAGATCGAGCCGAGCATGCCCGGCTTGTTGCCCAGCTCGCGCAACAGGGTCACGTAATGCACTTCCAGTTCGGCGCCGCGCTTGGCCTTGAGGCTGGGCCAGTTGTATTCGGTGGGGATGCCGACTTTGCGGCTGTACGGCGGCTGGCTGTACTCGTCGGCCATCTTGAGGAAGATCAGGTAGGTGAGCTGCTCAAGGTAGTCTCCATAGCTGACGCCGTCGTCGCGCAACGTGGTGCAGAAACTCCAGACCTTGGAAACGATAGATGCGGTGGCGTTCATTTACGGGCTTTCTTTGCTTTCGGGGCAGCCGATTGCTCGGCCTTGATGCGGGCGAGGAGTACCGAGGCGGGCTCGTCGGCCGGGTCTTGCGGGACCAGCTGGCCGGAGAAGGCTTTTTTCAGGATGGACTGACGCAGGGCTTCGGATTGTTGCAGCGAGGCCACCAGGGTTTGTTCAAGCTGATCGACTTCGGATAGCTTCGTTTCTAGGATGCCAATAATTTCAGATTGCTCTTGCAACGAACAGACAGGCACCGGTACATGTTGGATATCTCGTAGATATATGGCCTGTTGTGCGGTAGCCCCAGACACACCAACAATTTTCTTATTTACTAACGGCGCCTTTAGTGCGGCCAAGAGAAATGACGGCGATGTCGCTGTGGTCGTCTTTAGCAAAATAACACTACCAAGCAGACTGAAAG
>JAGTRV010000034.1 GCA_018262245.1 Pseudomonadota bacterium
CCATATGCCGGACCTCAACTGGAGCCAGGTCCGCGAGACCGTGCTGATGCTTGAGCTCTCTGCCGTGCAGATCGAAGCCGCGATGAAAGACAGCAACGCTTCCGTCGAAGTGCTGACCGACTCGTTCACCACCATGGCCGGTTACATGCGGATGATTTCCGATACCGTCCAGACCCTGCCCGACCAGGGTGAAGTCGGCGTCGCCAAACAGAATCTGACCGGCGTTTCCGAGCACGTCTCCGGCATGGTTCATCAAGCCATCATCGCCTTCCAGTTCTATGACAAGCTGGTTCAGCGCCTCGCCCACGTCGGGCTCAGCCTGGGCGACCTGAGCGATCTCGTTGCCGACAGCCGTCGTCTGTTCAATCCCGCCGAGTGGGTCGGCCTGCAGGACAAGATCAAGACCAAGTATTCCACCCGCGAAGAAATCGCCATGTTTGATGCCGTCATGAACGGCATGCCGGTTCAAGAAGCAGTCGACAAGTACATGGCCGAAATGAAGGAAAAGAGCGACGATATTGAGCTCTTTTAATCCCGACTCGCCACCCCATTGACCATGGCGCCTTCCAGCCAGATTCCGGCTGAAGCCCTGGAGGAAGCGCTAATGATCGCTGGGGTGGGGTGCTGGTCATGGCACACCGAAACCCGGCAGTTGAGGATATCGCGCAATTTTCACAGCCTGCTGGGCTACAGTCCGGATGCGCTGCCGGAAACCCCGGAGGCCTGGCTAGCACTGGCACATGCCGATGAGCGGCCGCAACTGACCACGCTGTTCGCAAGACTGAGCGCCAATACCGCTCGCGGCCACCCCCCCTTCACCTTGCGCCTGAAGCATACCAATGGCCTGTGGCACTGGTTCGAGGTACGAGTTCCGGGCACTGGCACGGGAGATGGTGCCGCACCGCTTGTTGTCACCTTCAACGAGATCACCCAGCAAAAGCAGGCCGAGGCTGCGCTACGCGACAGTCAACTGCGCTTTCGGGCGCTCTACAACACCTCTCCCCTCGCCTTCATTCTGTGGGACCGGCAGGGCCATATTACCGAATGGAATCGCCGGGCCGAGCAGATGTTCGGCTGGAAGGCCGCTGAAGTCATCGGCAAGCAGGTACACCACCTTCTGCTATCAACCGAACACCACGAGGCCTTTGCCGATACGGTTCGCGCGGTCATGCACGGCACCGGTACGGGTAAATTTACCGGCCCGGCGCATGGCAAGGACGGCGTGCGGCTTGTCTGCAACTGGTACAACGTTGCCTTGCGGACAGCACAAGGCAAGTTGCTCGGCATCCTGTCGCTGCTGCTCGACATCACCGAAGAGCGCCTGACTCACCAGCGCATCGAGAAAAGCGAGAAAATCTATCGGACGCTGGTGGAAACCTCGCCCGATGCCATCCTGCTCCTCGGCCTCGATGGCGGCCTGAAAACGGTCAACCAGCAGGCCCACCGCCTGTTCGGGCTCGACGAAATGCTTGATCTCGACTCAACCAATGTTCGCGATCTGTTGCCAGATAACGCAAGCACCGACCACTTCCTCGACGACCCTGAAGATTTCAACGGCTTCATCGTCACCCGCCAGTTGTCGATGCAACGCCTAGATGGCGGTCGCTTCGATGCTGACACAGCATTTACCACGATCATGGACTCGACCGGCCAGCCCACCGGCATTGTCCTCTTCGCCCGCGACGTTACCGGAAAACTGCAAGCTGAACGCGAGCTGGAGGCGCATCGCGAAGACCTTGAACGTCTGGTTCAGGAGCGAACCTACGACCTCGAAAATGCCCACGACACCCTGGCCAAGATCATCGATGGCAGTCCGGTACCCACCCTGGTGCTCGACAAGAATCACAAGATTACGCACTGGAACAAAGCCTGCGAGCAAATCATCGGCGTCAAGGCTGGCGATATCGTCGGGACAAGCAACCAGTGGAAGGCCTTCTATCCATCGCAGCGCCCGATCATGGCCGATCTCGTGCTCACTGGTGAAATGGCACAGATTCAGGCACTGTATTCCGATAAATACCGGCGATCCAGGCTCGTACAGGGCGGTTACGAAGCAGAAGATTTCTTTCCCATGTTCAAGCGCTGGCTATTCTTCACCGCCGCCCCCTTGTACGACAAGCAGGGCAGGATCGTCGGTGCCATCGAAACCCTGCAGGACATCACGGAACGCAAACAGGCCGAAATTGCCCTGACAGAAGCCAAGCACGCAGCCGAAGCAGCCACTGAAGCCAAAGCGGCATTCCTGGCCAACATGAGCCACGAAATCCGAACGCCGATGAATGCCGTCATCGGCCTCGCCCACTTGCTGCTCAAGGGCGACCTTTCGGGCAAGCAACGCGACTACATTTCCCGCATCCACGGTTCCGGGCAAATGCTGCTTGGGCTGATCAACGACATCCTCGATTTCTCGAAGATCGAAGCCGGGCGGATGGTGCTGGAGGAAACTGAATTCACGCTCGACGACGTGCTCGATAACGTCACCAGCGTCCTGCTGCATCGGGCCCAGGAAAAAGGCCTGATCATGCAATACGTGGTCGAACCCGATGTCCCGACCAATCTGCTTGGCGACCCGCTGCGTCTCGCCCAGATCCTGATCAACCTGCTCGGCAATGCCTTGAAATTCACCGCCAGCGGCTCGATCACCGTTTTCGTTCGCCGCCTGCCCGGAAATACCGAGCGCGCCGAACTGGAAATCGATGTCCAGGACACCGGAGTCGGCATGTCACAGGAGCAGCAGCAAGTCCTGTTTCAGGCCTTCAGCCAGGCCGACTCGTCAATTACCCGAAAATACGGCGGCACGGGCCTTGGCCTGACCATCTGCAAGCGGCTGGCCCAACTGATGCAAGGCGATATCTGGGTGACCAGCCATTCAGGGGTCGGCAGCACCTTCACGTTCACCGTAAACCTCGGCCTGAGTACGCTCGAAGCCAACCCGCCGCTCAGCGCGATGCGTCGCGCATTGGTCGTCGACGATAGCCCGCTGGCGCGCGCCATCCTCATCCGTCTACTCGAAAAACACGGCTATTCGGCGATTCCAGCCGAATCCGGAGCAGAGGCCTTGAGCCTGCTCGCTGATACGAGGACAGCCCCCTTCGAATTCGTCACCATCGATTTCAATATGCCGGGCATGGACGGCCTTGAACTGGCCGAGGCCATCCGCAACCAGATATCGCCATGCCCTCGACTGGTCATGGTCACCGCCAGCGATACGGCCGCCCTGGATAGCGATGAACGCCTGCACTGCGTCGATGCCGTGCTCAGCAAGCCGGTAACGGCCGCCCAGATCGGCAAGCTGGTCAGGGATCGGGAATTGCAGAATCACGCCAAGCCAAATGCACCGGCACCACTGGCCGGCCTCCGTATCCTGCTGGTCGACGACATGCCGACCAATCTGCTGATCGCCGGTGAAATGCTTGAATCCTTCGGCATCACTGTCGATACTGCCGACAATGGCGTGCTTGCCTTGAAAAAAGTAATCGATGAAGGTAACGACTACGATATCGTGCTAATGGACATCCAGATGCCGGAAATGGACGGCCTGGAAGCCACCCGCCGCTTACGTGCCGTTGAGCGCAGCCAGAGTCTGCCGATCATCGCCATGACGGCAAATGCACAAGATTCCGAACGCCAACGCTGCCTGGCGGCCGGCATGAATGATTTTCTGACCAAACCGATCGATCCAGGCTTGCTGCAAGACACGCTTTTCCGCTGGCGCCCCCGGCAAGACACAACTGCACCAACAAGAAAACAGGAGACGATTCCCATGACACCCGCCGATGGACTGCCGGATCTTCCTGGCATAAATACCGCAGAAGGCCTCAGACGCATGATGAACAAGCCTTCGCTTTACGAAAAGGTATTGCGCGATTTCCACGCCCGCTTCACTGACGAGGCCAAAGCCATCCGGGCAGCCATTTCGTCTGGTGATTTTTCGACGGCTGAACGCCGGGCCCACAGCACCAAGGGACTAGCCGGCACGATCGGCGCGGTGGGACTACAAAATGCTGCCCTGAACCTCGAACAGGCACTCCACAATGGCGAGGCGGCGCTGGAATCCATTTTTGATCAGTTCGAAAACGAACTGAGCATCGTCATCGGCAGTATCGCCCGCGCCTTCGGCATTGATCTGGCCGGTTGATCCACGGTCAGAACGCTGCCGAGGCCTCCCAGACAATATTGGCCCTGGCCCCGCCCCGGCTTGTTCGATCAAGCATATCGATCAATGGCCAGGCACGCTGGCCGAGTGCGACCACCGGCTCCTTCTTCTTTCCCGTTTCATCGAACTCGTCATCCTGCGGCGGCGCCTCAGCCCGTTGCACTGCCTCGCGCAAGACCTGAGCTGCAGCAGCCATTTCGGCCTGGGTAAAAGCGCCACGAGCCGTGGTTTCCTTGCCAATGGCCTGCAAAAGCGGTCTGGCAGCCTCGGCAAACATCAGAATTTCCCCGGTTTCGCTGGATATAAAGCGGACTAGCATGATTTTCCCTTTCACTGCACCGAATCCATGTTGTCACATCGGCAAGCCTTCATGCACAATGAAGCAAAGCGGGGAGACAACACATGACAATGAATATTACCGCCAATCCTCTGGAGACAGGGGCTGACGAACTGGAGCGCTTCGCTCTTGAAGAATGCGTAAAACGACAACGGGTTGATCGTCGCGTCTCTGTCCTGATCATGTCGGACACGCGCTGTGAGATGGCGCTCAAGTTCGCCCGCCTCGGCGCGCAGGTCGTTGTTGCGGATGATGCCAGCCTCCAGACCGATATCGAGGGACGAATACTGGCCGCCGGACTGAACGAAGAAATTTCATTTAGCCCCTGTGCCCTGTCCAGGCTACCGGAAGAGATACCGGGCGAACCATTCGACATCATCATCATTCGCCGCGGCATGTGCTCCATGCCCTATGAACAAGCCCGCCAGGTAGTTCGCCAACTACTGCTCAAGCTAAAAATCGGCGGCAAATTCTATCTCTCCGTTCTCGGCCTGCACTCGGAACTCAGCGAAGGCTACACCGCTGGAGAAGCGAGCATTGACCAGCGCTTTGCCGAACTTTCGCCTGTCCTCGCCGAAAAATACGACATCCGCCAACCCGTCTGCCTGTACACCGAGCGCAACCTGTTCATGCTCCTGCTCGAAGCCGGCGCCAGCGTCCTGCGCACCCTGACCACCACCTACGGCAACGTCAAGGGCATTGCTGTCCGGGTCTGATGCGCCTCGGCATCGACCTTGGTGGGACCAAGATTGAGATCATCGCGCTGGCCAGCGACGGTCACGAGTTGCTGCGCCAGCGTATTGCAACGCCACAAGGTGATTACCTGGCCACCCTGATGGCCGTGGCTGGGCTGGTCGAGGCAACCGAATCGAAACTTGGCCAACGAGGCAGCGTCGGCGTCGGAATTCCCGGCGCCGAATCGCTGGCCACCGGGCTGATCAAGAATGCCAACTCGACCTGTCTGATCGGCAAGCCGCTCAAGCGCGACCTGCAGGCACTGTTGCAGCGAGAGGTCAGGCTGGCCAACGACGCCAACTGCTTTGCCCTTTCTGAAGCCATCGATGGTAGCGGCCGTGATGCCCGCATCGTCTTCGGCATCATTCTCGGCACCGGTGTCGGTGGTGGGATCGTCGTCAATCAGCAGGTACTATCTGGCGCCAATGCGATTGCCGGAGAATGGGGGCACAACCCCCTACCCCTGCCTGGCGATGACGACCTGCCCTTGCCGACCTGTTATTGCGGCCGCCTGGGCTGTATCGAAACCTATCTTTGCGGCCCGGCGCTGACGACCGATCATTATCGCCATACCGGTGAAACGCTGGCTGCAGCCGAGATCGAGACGCGCGCCGGGGCCGGCGACATGGCCTGTGAAAAAACGCTGCGGCGCTACGAAGACAGGCTGGGCCGTGCCCTGGCCGGCGTGATCAACATCCTCGACCCACAGGTCATCGTCATCGGTGGCGGCTTGTCGAACATGCAACGGCTGTATCGCAACTTGCCTGAACGTTGCACCCCGTACGTTTTCTCGGACGTCATCTACACGAAATTCCTGCCGCCCAACCATGGGGATTCCTCGGGGGTCCGCGGGGCGGCGTGGCTGTGGAATTGATGGCAAAATCCGGAAACCATGGCAAACGTTTCCCTATTTATCGGCGGCATCCGGCCGCTCCCTGAATCCGGCCGACCAACCGGCATGTACAAGCAGGCAGTCAGCGCCGAACTCATACTCGGCCCGGAAGGCTTCATCGGCGACCAGCAAGCCGACCGGCGTGTCCATGGCGGGCCGGACAAGGCCGTACATCTCTACCCGGCCCGCCACTATGCCAAACTGGCGGCTCGCTTCCCTGAAGCTGCCGCCCAACTGGTCATCGGTAGCCTGGGTGAGAATATCTCGACGGCCGATATTGACGAAAACGATGTCCGCATCGGCGACATCTGGCGCCTCGGTACGGCCCGCCTGCAACTTTGCCAGCCTCGCAGCCCGTGCTGGAAAATTGACGAACGCTTCGCCAGTGATGGCATGGCGGAATTCATCGCCAGGGAACGGCTGACCGGCTGGTACTGGCGGGTCCTCACCCCCGGAAATGCTGCCCCGGGCGATACCCTCGAAATCGAACGGGCTGCCTCCGAGGCCTTCACATTGGCCGAGGCGATGCGATGCTGGCAAGTGCATCGCCCGGCACTGGCCGATCTGGAAAGACTGGCTGCCACGCCGGGTATTGCCGAAAACTGGAAACAAAAGATCACGACGCGTCTCGAGTGGCTCCGCAAAAATCCACAAGTATTGCCACCACAGTCACCGGCGTTTCACGTGAAACCGGAGAATCCGTGACTCACCCCGACACCCGAAGCCTGTGGATCAGGCTATTCCTGCCTTTTGCCGCCGGCTACTTCCTCTCCTACCTGTTCCGCACCGTCAACGCGATCATCGGACCGGTTCTGGCGCGCGAACTTGGCCTTGGCGACAACGCCCTCGGCTTGCTGACCAGCACCTACTTTCTGGCCTTCGGCCTGGCGCAGTTGCCGCTCGGCATGCTGCTCGACCGCTTCGGCCCCCGTCGGGTCGAAGCCGGTCTGCTGGTCATCGCCGCCAGTGGTGCCGCCGTATTTTCAATATCGGATGGGCTGGGCGGGCTGGCCATCGGCCGGGCCCTGATCGGCCTGGGTGTTTCAGCCTGTCTGATGGCCTCGTTCAAAGCCTTTTCACAATGGTTCCCCCCTGAACGCCAAGCCTCGCTGACCGGCTGGGTCATGGCCTCCGGCGGCCTGGGCGCGCTGGCGGCGACCAAGCCTCTGGAAATGCTGCTGGGGTTTACCGGCTGGCGGGAAATCGCCTTTGCGCTCGCTGTGCTTACCCTGCTCGTTGCGGGCATCCTGTGGCTGAAAGTACCGGACAAGGTCACGGAACAGAAGGGCGCCGGCCTTGCCGAGCAGTTGGCGGGAGTCCGGACGATCTTTGCCAGCCGCCACTTCTGGCGCTATGCCCCGATGGGCTTCTTCTTCACCGGAGGCTTCTTGGCAGTGCAGGGCTTATGGGTTTCGCGCTGGATGACAGTGCTGGAAGGCATGGAACACACCGCCATTGCCACCCGCCTGACCTGGATCAGCGGCGCCATGTTGGCTGGCTTCCTGTTCATGGGCTTTTTCGCCACCACCCTCGTTCGACATGGATTCAAACTGGAACGAATTTATCTCGGCGCGATGAGCATTGCACTGGCCTGCTTTGCGCTGATCAGCAGCTTGCCAACCGTCGCGGGTAATCTGTTTTGGCCGATACTCGGTATCTGTTTTTCGCTATCCAATATTTCCTATTCGCTGGTTAGCCAGGCATTTCCACCCGCCGTCTCCGGTCGGGCCAACACCGCGCTCAATCTGCTGGTCTTCGCCGGGGCCTTTGGCCTGCAATGGGGCATCGGCAGTTCCGTCGATGCCCTCCAGGCCAATGGCTGGGCTGGCGATACGGCCTACCGTAGCGCCTTCTTCGCGCTGCTAGGCGGCCAGGCTCTGGCCCTCGGCTGGCTTCTGCTGTCCGCCCGGCGCAACTGACACGGCAAGGTCGACCTGTTGCAGATGGCCGACCTCACCGGCTTCGGTCAGATAGACACCGGCCGCCCGGATTTGCCCCAGCAACTCGTTGTCTTCAGTTTTTAGCGCAAAAGGCGCCTCGACCGCACCGGTATAGAGCGCCCCAACCCCGCGCTGGCTCAGTGAGGTGTATGAATCACCCGACCAGATGGCCAGTTGTTTAAACGCAGCGTCGCCCTCGTCAATCCAGCCATTGTGGTCACCATCAAGCTTGGCGAGATCGGCAAACCCATTGCCGCTGACCGCGCCGAACAACTCGCTGCCGTTATCTGCCTTGCCGTTGCCATTGCGGTCAAAGACCAGAAATCCACGACCGGCGCCAAGGCCCGGAATTTCCTCCGGTAGGCCATCGGCGTTAAGGTCGAAGGCAATTCGCTCCGTCGTCAGTTCACTCGATTTGCCATCAAAATTGATGATCAATGGGTCACGCAGTTCGACCGTACCGCTTTCATCCCGTGTTGAACTTTGATGATAATCACGCGCCAGATTGAGCGAGAAATCGAAGGCGATGTCGCGTCCATCGCTGGTCTTGACGCAGCCCTTACCGCAGACCGAGGTCTTTTCCGTCTCGCTCAGCTTCTCGGTCACATGCCTGCTCCAGGTCATCGCACGGCCGCGGGCCGCCGGCGGCAGTTCCTGCGGCAAGGTGACGCCGGCGGCAATGTTTTCCTCGCACTTCTTGCCGTCAACGGCCGCGAGGATGGCATCGATCAGCGATTGCAGCAGCTTCTGGACGCGTTGCCGGACAGCAATCTGCTCGTCCGGTGCGCTGGTGGCCAAGGTGTCGAACATCTGCCGAAAGCCCGTGCTGCCAGTGATTTCCATGCTCCGGCTAGTGCTCGCCTCATGGCTGGCCGAGAGTTGGACCGTTGAATCGAGGATTTTCATGATGCCCTCCTTGCGGTTGATGAATCATCACCACTGCAAGGTGCGTGCCGGTCAGAACTCCAGTGGATCGACCTCGATGTGCCAGCGCAGTTTGGACGGCGCCTTGATGCCCTCGATGGCTTCGCGCCAGAGCGGCAGAAAGACCTGCAGCGCCGGGCGGGAATACGACTCGGCCAGCAATTGGCCACGCTCCAGATTGGCCAGCCGGGCCAGCTTCATCGGCACCGGGTCGTAGATCATGATGTTCTCGTGTTCGCCGATCAGCGGCATGGCGGCGGCGGTCTTCAGGAAGGCGATGGCATCAGCCATTTCCGGCGCCTCGGCGCGCAAGACGGCCTGGAAGGCATAGGGCGGGAAGCCTGCCTGTTCGCGCTCCTTGAGCTGCAGGGCGGCAAAACCCGGATAGTCGTGTTTGACCAGCGAGGCGAACAGGGGGTGATCCGGGTATTGCGTCTGGATCTGCACCTCGCCCTTCAGTTCGGCCCGCCCGGCTCGCCCGGCGACCTGCATCAACTGGGCAAACAGGCGCTCCGGAGCCCGCCAGTCAGCGGCAAACAGTGCTGAATCGGCCCCCAGCACGCCGACCAGCGTCAGTTTGGGGAAATCATGCCCCTTGGCCAGCATCTGCGTGCCGACCAGAATGTCGGCCTCACCACCGTGGATGCGGTCGAGCATGACCTCCCATTGCTTGCGGCTCTTCACCGAGTCACGGTCGACCCGGAGCACACGGGCCTCAGGAAAGGCTTCCTGCAACCAACCTTCCAGCCGCTGCGTGCCGCGTCCGAAGGGATGGATATCCTGGTTACCGCAGGTCGGGCAGGCTTTGGGAATGCGATGCTCGCAACCGCAGTGATGGCAACGCAGCCGTTTATCAGCCAGATGCAGCACCATATTGGCGGCACAACGCGTGCAGCGCGACACCCAGCCACAAGCCGGACAAGCCAGTACCGGCGAATACCCCCGGCGATTCAGGAAGACCAGGCTCTGCTCACCGCGGGCCAGGCGCTCCTTGATCGCGGCAATCAGCGGCTCACCGACGCCCTCCTGCAGCACCATCTTGCGGGTGTCTAGGATATGGATGGCCGGCAACGATGCTTCCGGGTTGGCCCGTTCGAGCAGGGTGATCAGGTTGTATCGCTTGCTCTGGGCATTGGCCCAGGTTTCCAGCGATGGGGTCGCTGAACCGAGCAGCACAGGAATGCCTAGCTGGTGGGCGCGAAACACCGCGACATCGCGCGCCGAGTAACGCATGCCGTCCTGTTGCTTGAACGAAGCATCGTGTTCCTCATCGACGACAATCAGGCCAAGACGCGGCATGGGCGTGAAGATCGACAGGCGGGTCCCGAGCACAATGCTCGCCTCGCCGGAAAAGGCAGCCCGCCAGTTCCGCTCACGCGCCGCCTCGGCCAGTTCGCTATGCAGGGAAACCACTCCCGCCTCAGGAAACCGGGATCGCACCCGTCCCTCGAGCTGCGGCGTCAGGTTGATTTCCGGCACCAGCAGCAAGACCTGCTTGCCATCGGCCAGCGCTCTTTCGATCAGACGCAGGTAAACCTCGGTCTTGCCGCTGCCCGTCACTCCATGCAACAGATGGGCTGAAAACCCGGCGGCTGGATCCACCGCAGCCACGGCGATGGTTTGCTCTTCGGTCAGGGCGGGTGGCGCTATTGCGACCGACGGACGGCTCGCCCGGGCATTGCGACGGGTTGGCGGATCAAGGCGCTTGAGGCCAACCGGCAGGGCCTGCATGATCACTTCACCGAGCGCCGCCTGATAGTAAGCACTGGCAAACCGGCAAAGCCTGAAGAAATCGCCGGGCAAAGGCGGCAGATCGCGCAGCACTTCAATGGCCGGTTTCAGCTGTTCGAGACATAATCGAAAAGTCGATGGAGCGGCAAATCGAGAGCAACGCGCAAAACTTGCATGGATTTAGCGGCTGACACCGTCATTTCTCCGAAAAAACTGGCTGGTCAGGATCAATTTTGGCCGCTTTTAAAGTTGTCCACAAAAACTGTGGGTAACTTTGTGGATTTCTTTGGCGAATTGGCGCCAAGTCACGGTGCGGTAAGGTTTTTGTCACTCTGCCGAAATATTGAGCAACAGATAAAACCCTTTTAATTCAATATTTTAAATAAACACACTGGCGTCAAGGGTTTTCAAGCAATTTATTTCAGGTGGCGGCAAAGCTCTGTGCATAAGTCAAGCTTTGCCGCTCACTTATGCTATCACTTACGTAATAGCCGACTGTGCGAATGAACCGCTTCAACCAGCGCAGTCACGCTTTCCGGTGGTGTGAATTGCGAAATGCCGTGGCCGAGGTTGAAAACGTGGCCAGTATTGGCCGGGCCAAAGCTGTCGAGGACTTTTTTCGCTTCGGCAGCAACGATTTCCGGCTGAGCAAACAAGACGTTCGGATCCAGGTTGCCCTGCAAAGCCACTTTGTCACCGACGCGACGGCGAGCTTCGCCAATGTCGATCGTCCAGTCGAGGCCAACAGCATCGCAGCCGATATCGGCAATCTTTTCCAGCCACAGGCCACCGTTCTTGGTGAACACGATGCTTGGAATGCGCTGACCATCCTTTTCCTTCTTCAGGCCAGCCACGATGCGACGCATGTATTGCAGCGAGAACTCCTCGTAGGCGGCATTGGACAGCGAGCCGCCCCAGGTATCGAAGATCATCACCGCTTGCGCGCCGCTATCGATCTGGGCATTCAGATAGGCGATCACGGAATCAGCGGTCACCGACAGGATGCGGTGCAGCAGGTCCGGCCGGTTGTAGAGCATGGCCTTGATGTTGCGGAAATCGCTGGAGCCCTCGCCTTCGACCATGTAACAGGCCAGCGTGTAGGGGCTGCCGGAGAAGCCGATCAGCGGAACGGAGTTGTCCAGCGCACGACGAATCTCTGACACGGCATCCATCACGTAGCCAAGATGCTCATAGGGATCGGTCACCGTCAGGTTGTTGATCGCCCATTCTTCGCGCAGCGGGCGCTCGAACTTGGGGCCCTCGCCTTCGGCGAAATACAGCCCAAGCCCCATTGCATCGGGCACGGTCAGGATGTCGGAGAACAGGATGGCGGCATCGAGGTCGTAGCGGGCCAACGGCTGCAGCGTGACCTCGCAGGCCATCGTCGGCGATTTGCACAAATTCAGGAAATTGCCAGCCCGTTTACGGGTTTCGCAGTACTCGGGCAGATAACGCCCCGCTTGGCGCATCAGCCACAGCGGTGTGTATTCGGTCGGCTCTTTGAGAAGGGCACGCAGGAAAGTATCGTTCTTGGGTCGGCTCACGTCGGACTCCGCCAGAAAATCGGAAAGGCGGAATTATCCGCCATTCCGACCGCCGGGTCACTGATACCGAATACCCGCTATCAAAATGCGCTCGCTCGGTGAGTGATGCGGCCCTACTCTTCGCCGCGCTTGCCGAGTTTGACGTCCAATTGCTTCAACTTGCGATAGAGATGCGTACGCTCCAGCCCCGAACGTTCGGCCAGCTTGGTCATATTGCCGCCTTCCAGACGCAGGTGATGCTCAAAATACATTTTTTCGAAGGCATCCCGGGCTTCGCGCAGGGGCTGGTCGAACAAGGGCAGCAAGGAAAGGACTTCCGGACTTTCCCCTCCGTCATCTGGCATGACCCGTGCCACATCGTCGGCGCTGATTTCTTCGTCGAGCGAGGTCACTGCCAGGTTACGGACCAAGGCGTAAAGATCGCTCCAGCTCGATTCCGGCTGTCTTTTCCACGACAAGGTACGCAAGGCATTCAACGCTGCCGTTGAAAAGCGCCGCAGCGGCACTTCGCCGCGTTCGACAAAGTTGCTCAGCAGCAAGCTGGCAATTTCCGGCAATTCGTCACCATGCCCAGCCAGCGATGGCATGGCCACCCAGATTTCACTCAGCCTGGTCAGCAGCTTGCTGTCCCAGCCCGCCTCGTTGAGCGCGGTGATCGATGACACACTGGCGGCAATCAACTGTAAATTCAGTTTTTCCAGACGCTCGATGGCAAACGCCAGGTTCATCTGCTGCATCTTGCCGAGCACGGCCAGATCGGGCACAAACAGGATGCCGCCGCTGACCTTTTCCAGCATTTCCTGAGTCAGTGCGCTACTGATGCCGGACAAATCCAGCCATGGCGCCCGCGGCGGTTGCAAGGTGCGGGCACAGATTTCCGCCATGCCGCCATTGGCTCCCTTGAGTAGCAGCACCGGCGATTTGGCGGCAGCCTGTTCAAGGCGCCGCTTGAATTCCTTGACGAAGGCAGAGCGACTAAAGGCTTCCAGCGTCAGCGCCGGCCGCGCCGGCGGCTTGTCGTGCTTGAGCGCTTTTTGCACTGTCGACAACAGTTTCTGCAGCGCAATCGGCTTTTCCAGAAAATCGAACGCCCCGAAGCGCGTGGCCTCGACCGCCGTATCGATCGTGCCATGCCCCGACATCATGACGACCGGCATGTTGAGATGCCCGGCCGCATGCCACTCCTTGAGCAGCGAAATACCGTCGGTATCCGGCATCCAGATATCGAGCAGCACCAGATCGGGACGCAGCTCTTCGCGGACCAGACGTGCCGCCGTGGCATTTTCGGCCAGGCGCACGTCGTAGCCTTCGTCGATCAGGATTTCCGACAACAGCTCGCGAATACCAACTTCGTCATCAACGACCAGAACTATGGCCATGCTTGGCTTCCTCCTCCTTCACCAGAGGCAGGCGGATGTCGATCCGCGCTCCGCCCTCGGGTGCATTGCTGATTTCGATAGAGCCCAGGTGTTCCTCGACGATTTTCTTGACGATGGGCAGGCCAAGGCCGGTACCGCGGGCCTTGGTGGTGACATAAGGTTCGAAGATGCGCGACAGCAACTCGACTGGAAAGCCTGGGCCATTATCGGCGATCAGCAGCCGAGCATAACGCCCAAGCGGCTCGGTCTGGATCAGGATACGAGCCCCCTCATGGTTCTCCAGCGCATCTTCGGCATTGCGCAGCAGATTGTGGATGATCTGCCGCAACTGTGTGGCGTCGCCGAGTATCGGCGGTAAAGCGCTATCGAGCCGGTTCTCGATGACGGCCGAAGAGCTTTCATAGAGCCCCAGCACTTCGCCGATCAAGGCATTCAGGTCGAGCGGGGCGACTTCCGGCGCCGGCAGGCGGGCATAGTCACGGAAGTCATCAACCATGCGCTTCATGGCCTGCACCTGATTGATGATGGTCTGCGTGCCGCGAGCCAGCATGTCGGCATCGCCGTTGGTCAGCTTGCTGGCCAGCTTGAATTGCAGACGTTCGGCCGATAGCTGGATCGGCGTCAGCGGATTCTTGATTTCATGGGCCAGCCGGCGCGCCACTTCCCCCCAGGCGGCGCTGCGCTGGGCTGCGATCAGCCGGGTGACATCGTCAAACACCACCACATCGCCACCGCCACTGGCTTCAGGCAGGCGCGATCCACGCAACAGCAGCACCTGCGGCATGCCGTTCGGCCGCTCCATTTCGAGCTGGGCCTGCCACTCGATCTCTTCGGTGGCTGCGAAATTCTCACGAATGAAAGTACCGAGCGCCTGCTGACGCGGCCATTCGTCGACCAAGGCACCGATCAGGCCGATGAAATCATCATTCAGGATGGTCAGCGCCCCTTCGTTGACTGTGCGCAAGACGAAACGACGGTCAAAAACCAGCACCCCCGTCGACAGGTTGGCCAGAATCGATTCCAGGTAACCCCGAGCCGACTCCAGTTCCGCCCGGTGCCGTTCCGTTTCGCGCCGGGCATCATCGAGTTGCCGGGTCATCCGGTTGAAGGACTGGGTCAGCACCCCAAGTTCATCGCCACTATAAATGGCCTGACGCGGCGAAAAGTCGCCCTGCGCCACCGCCTGCGTGCCTTCGGCCAGAATGTAGAGCGGTGCCACCAGCCGGCGCGCCATCAGATAAGCCAGCGCAAAAGCGCCAAACAACGCGACGAGGACGGTCAGCGTCAGCGTCAGCGCGTAGATTCGCGTCAGCCCATCACGCGCCAGTTGCAGCTCCTGATAGTCGCGATAAACATCCTGCACGGCATCCGCATCATGGGCCAGGCTGGAGGGCACCGGCTGGGTCAGTTGCAGGATACGTGGTTCTTCGAACATGTCGCGCGCCGAGACCGGCACCAGAACACGCAGATAGAGCTTGCCGCCATCACCCTCGACCGTGCCTACCGCCCGCGTACTACGGGCCTGCTTGAGCTGGGACTGGTTCGGCAGATCAGGCAACAGGCTGGACAATTCGCTGGTCGCGCTCGACAGCAGCTGTCCGCCCACCGAAAAAAGCGCGGCCGTCTGCACGCCCTTCTCTTCGCGCAAGCGCAGCAGCGCCGAACGACGTGACACTTCCTGGATGTCAGAAAGTTCGCTGGCCATGCTGCGCCCCTTGTCGACCAGGTCGGCCAACAGGGAGTCCAGCGCCGAACGCCCCAGTTGCAGCCCTGATTCGAGGGCTTTTTCCACCCGGACATCAAACCAGCTCTCGATCGAACGCGTCACGAACTGCACCGAAACCCCATAGACCAAGGCACCAGGCAATACGGCAATGAAGCCGAACATCAGCATCAGGCGCAGCTTCAGCCTCGCCCCGAAAACCTGGGCCTGATAATCGCGCCACAGTGTGCGCAACTGCCAACCGACCAAACCGACCATACCCAGCGCCAAGACCACGTTCAAGGCAATGAGCAGCGGATAATTGCGCGAAAAGATCACTGTGTCGGCGGCTGTCGACATCAGCAGCAGGAACCACAGGATGCCTCCAATGGCTGCAGCAAAGGCCCCGCCGGCAGCGACGAAACGTTTCACTTGGCCTCCGCTGGGGGAGCGATGGCCGGCAAGGTGGCCTGCCAGGTTTTCCAGTCGGAAGCCAGACTCCAGTCCTTGTTACCGAGCGCCGAAATCTGGAAGGGGCGTGGCAACTGGGTGACATCAAGGCGCAGGCGCAGTGCCGCTTCGTACGGCTCGCCAGCCCGAATGCCTTTCTCGCCACGCTCGATGACTCCCCAGTTGCGCAGGCGGGACAGCACTTGTACCGCATC
Source organism: Pseudomonadota bacterium (assembly GCA_018262245.1). Lineage (GTDB taxonomy): Bacteria > Pseudomonadota > Gammaproteobacteria > Burkholderiales > Rhodocyclaceae > Azonexus. The sequence goes on from JAGTRV010000034.1 coordinate 16,006, forward strand.
GGACAGGGTGGCGAAGGATTGGTGCAAACCACCGGTAGACAAGCGGTATTGCCGGGTCAACGCATGATAAGAAAGGCGATAGGTCTGGCTGCGGCTGGCCAGTTTTTCGTCCAGCCAGTACCAGCGCGCTCTGGTCAGCTCGAAATCGGCGACGAAATACAGCACGACGCCTTTCGTCACGGCCTCTTCAAGGCGCGGGGTCAAATCAAATTTGAAATCCGCCGACAGGACATAGCTGTCGTCACCCGCGACCAACTGGGGATTGGTAATATCGATTTCTGCGGCCCAAACCACCAGCGGTACAAAAACAAACAGCGCCAGCCAGAGGCGCAGTCGTTTAAGCATGCTTTTCAAGTAGGCAGTAGTAAAAGCCATCGTGGTCGGCTGTTGGCAAAAGCTGTTCTTCGTGACAGCGGCGGGCCTCCGGCTGGCGCTCCAGAAAGCGCGCAATCTGCACACCGTTTTCGGTCGGAAAAACCGAACAGGTCACGTAAAGCAGTTTACCCCCGGGCCGAACGACCTGCCACAAGGCGTCGAGTATGCGGGCCTGGGTCTTGGCAAAACTGAAGATATCGGCCTCACGGCGCAACCACTTGGTATCAGGATTACGACGGACGACGCCGCTGGCGGTGCAGGGCACATCGGCCAGCACCGCATCGAACGGCCGGCCATCCCACCAGGTGTCCAGCTTGACGCAATCAGCCGCCTTGACGCTGGCGGTCAGCCCGAGTCGAGACAAATTTTCCTCGATTCGGCGGCAACGGGAAGGCTTCAAGTCCAGCGCCAGCAAATCGAGATCGGCGCGTTCCAGCAGATGCGCCGTCTTGCCACCAGGCGCGGCACAGGCGTCGAGCACCCTGCTACCCGGTTCCGGATCGAGCAGCGACGCCGCCATTTGGGCGCCCGGGTCCTGCACGGAGAGCAGCCCGGCGGCAAAACCGAGCAGGGATTCGACCGGCACCGGCTTGGCCAACGCCAGGCCGGATTCACCAACCGCCGTGGCGCTTATCCCGGCGTCGGTCAATCGCGCCAGATAATCATCACGCGAGGCGCGGCGGACGTTAACCCGCAGCCCCATCGGCGGCGGGGCATTCCCGGCTGCAACGATGCGCTGCCAGTCATCCGGATAGGCGGCCTGCAACTGTGCCAGCCACCAGTCCGGGTGCTGGGATGCGGCGACCGCATCATCTGCCAGTGCGGCAACCAGGGCCTCTTGCTGGCGCAGAAAATTGCGCAGCACGGCATTGACCAACCCACGAAAACGCCCATTCGCCAATTCGCCGGCGGCCGAAACCGCCTGATCGACCACGGTGTGTGCTGCATCCGGGCGGGTTTCCAGTCGATAAATCGAGACCAGCAACAGGGCGCGGACTTCTTCGGCATCCAGCGGCTTGTCGAGCAGGCGACCAAGGAAAAAGTCACCCCGCCCGTAAGCCCGCAGACTGCCATAGACGAGATCCTGGACGGCAGGGCGGGCGGCCGGATCGACTCGAGCAAGAAGGCCGTCGGCCAGGCTCTGCCCGGCAAAGACGGCCGCATCGATGCGAGCGGCCTGCAGCAGGGCAAAAGCGAGTGAATTGAAGGGCAATCTGGACATAGTGCGCGATTATCGCACGCGGCATAATGAGCCAATGCGCCAAATCTTCTCTGCCCTGCTTTTCTTTTCATTGGCCCTGCCGGCCTACGCCTGGAACGCAGCCGGCCACCGCTTGGTAGCCGTTATCGCCTGGCAACAACTATCGCCAGCAACACGCGACGCTATCTCGGCCGCGCTGGCCCACCATCCGGACCATGAGCGCTGGGTCGAAAAAGCCCGCTCCCGCGAGGGGATAGCCGTTTTCGCCGAAGCCTCAACCTGGCCGGACGATATTCGCAATGACCCTCGCTTATATGACGAGGATCGCGAACCGGCCACCCCGGCCGTGCCCGGACTCCCTGAGACGGCACGCCACAAACGCTGGCACTACGTCGATCTGGACGTCACGGGCAAGGTTCGTGACGGCGAACTCGACCGGCAGATCGAACGCCTGAGCCAACTGCTCCAGGCCAAAGGCTCATCGTCCGGCACGCGAAAAAGCGAACAGATTGCCTATGCCCTGCCCTGGCTGCTGCATCTCGTGGCCGACATCCATCAGCCATTGCATGTCGGGCAACACGGCGACGAAGGTGGCAACAAGGTCGAAATCGAGAATCCGTTCAATAAGCGCCTGCCCTTCAGCAGCCTGCATCTTTACTGGGACGACCTGCCCGGGCCGCCGTGGTTGCGCGGCAACCGCCTCGAAAAGAATGCCGCCCGATTGCTCGACAGCTACCCGAAACCGGTTCAGGGCAATGTGGCGCTATGGCGGGATGAAAGCCATCAATTGCTTGCTGCCGCCTACCCTAAAGCCAGCGGCAGCCTGCTTCCCATCATCAGCGAGGATTTTCAGGACAATGCCCGCCAAATCGCCAATCGACGCATCGTCGAGGCTGGCTATCGGCTGGGACACCTGCTTGAAAGCATCTTCCGCGAGCGCGTTTCACGTGAAACGCAATAGAATTCCGTCATGAATGGCCTGCACCTGATCGCCGACCTGCATGACTGCCGCTGCACTCCGGGCTTGCTGCTCGATGCGCCACGACTGGAGCGCTATTGCGTCGATGCCTGCCAGCGTCACGGGCTGACGGTCGTCGGCCGGCTGTTCCATGCCTTCCGCGACATCGCCGACCAGCCCGCGGGCGTCACCGGCACGGTGGTCCTGGCCGAATCGCACCTTGCCCTCCATACCTGGCCGGAAATCTCCGCCGTCACGCTGGATGTCTATGTCTGCAATTTCAGTGGCGACAACAGTCAGCAAGCTAAAGCGCTGTTCGCCGAAGTCATTGCCACCTTCCAGCCGGACCGGGTCGAGCAATCCGCCGTCCACCGTGGCCAACTCGGCTCAAGCAAAGACAAACTTTAGTAGCAGCCCGCTGCTACCCGCCGGGGCACCATTCTCTCCACAATGGGTCCACCCTTTTCCGACCGCATGGCCGGAGGGTTCACACCAACCAAGGAGACAACAATGGCTGCAAAGAAAATTCTGATGCTGACCGGTGACTACACCGAAGATTACGAGACCATGGTGCCCTTCCAAGCGCTGCTGATGGTCGGCCACACAGTACATGCCGTCTGCCCGGGCAAGAAGGCTGGCGACTTCGTGCGCACCGCCATCCACGATTTCGAAGGCGACCAGACCTATAGCGAAAAGCCCGGTCATAACTTCACCCTCAACGCCACTTTTTCCGACATTTCAGTCGAGTCGTACGACGCCTTGGTCATTCCGGGCGGCCGTGCTCCGGAATATCTGCGCCTCAACCCGCAAGTGCTGGCCATGGTCCAGCACTTCGCCAACACCGGCAAACCGATCGCAGCGATCTGCCATGGCGCCCAACTGCTCAGCGCCGCCGGCGTTCTGAATGGCCGTTCATGCAGCGCCTACCCCGCCTGTGCCCCTGAAGTCCGGGCGGCTGGTGGTCTGTACGCCGACATCCCGGTCGACCAGGCGCACGTCGACGGTAATCTGGTCACGGCACCGGCCTGGCCAGCGCATCCGGCCTGGCTGGCCAAATTCCTCCCCCTGCTCGGCACGCAGATCACCCTTTAAAGCACCGAGGGCGGCTGGCTTGCCGGCTGCCCGTTCGTTCAGGAGGCTGCATGTGTGAAATCTACGTCAAGGCCGACCCGATGCTCTACGAGTCACGGGCCCGTTCGATCCGGATTCATGGGTTCGTGACCAAGATCCGGCTGGAAAATCTGTTCTGGGACATCCTGGCCGAACTGGCGGGCAACGAGGGCATGACGACCAACCAGCTGATCGCCAAGCTCTATGACGAAATCGAAGCCTATCGAGGCGAAGTGGAGAACTTCGCCTCCTTCCTGCGCGTCACCTGCCTGCGCTACCTGACGCTACGTCACCAGAAAACGGGGGAACGCCCCAGTCTGGCCGTGGTTGGCACCCTGCCGCCGGCGATTCGGGAATTGCCACGCAGCGTCGGAAACGCCTGATCGCGAAGCTCAGGACATGGCCCGCAACCGGGCAATGCGCTCCTCGGTCGGCGGATGAGTCGAGAACAGACCACGAATACCGCCAGCGGAAAGCGGGTTCAGGATCATCATCTGTGCCGTTTCCGGATGCGCCTCGGCAGGCGCCATCGGAATGCGGCCTTCGGCATACATCTGGATCTTGCCCAGCGCATCGGCGAGCGCATTCGGCGTACCGCTGATTTCCGCCCCACCTTGATCAGCCTCGAATTCGCGAGCCCGGGAAATCGCCATCTGGATCAGGCTGGCGGCCAGCGGCGCCAGAATTGCCACCAGAATGCCAACCAGCGGATTTACCGAACGACCGTTTTCGTCCCGCCCGCCGAAGAACATCGCAAAATTGGCCAGCGCCGAAATCGCCCCGGCCATGGTCGCCGAAATGGTCGAGATCAGGATGTCACGATGCTTCACGTGGGCCAGTTCATGCGCCATGACCCCGCGCAATTCACGCGCCGACAGCAACTGGATGATGCCGGTGGTCGCCGCCACCGCCGCATGCTCCGGGTTGCGGCCGGTGGCAAAAGCATTGGGCTGGGCTTCGTTGATGATGTACACCTTGGGCATCGGCAACCCCGCACGCTGAGCCAGTTCGCGCACCATCGCATAGAACTGCGGCGCACTGGTCTCGTCCACCGGCTGGGCGTTGTACATCTTCAGCACCATGGTGTCGGAGAACCAGTACGAGAACAGATTCATCGCACCGCCGAACACTAACGCCATCAGCATGCCGGACTTGCCGCCGATCATGCCGCCAACGATACCGAACAGCGCCATGATGGCGGCCATCAGAATGGCAGTCTTCACCCAGTTGAACATGTTTAACTCCTTGCGGCTGTCTGACCCGGGAAGTTAACTATAGTCGTCCGCCAAAAATTCAAGCCGGAATGTCGAAACGGTCGCCAACAGCCAAGGGGTGACCAGCCAGGAATTGCTGGACCGGCAAGCGCTTGCCACCCGCTTTCTGCAACTCGGTCACTGCCAACGCGCCCTCACCGCAGGCGATGATGATGCTGTTCTTATCAACGGCCAGGATGGCGCCAGTTTCGCCCCGCCCTGCGACCGGCGAAGCCTGCCAAAGCTTGACCGTCTGCCCACGAAACAAGGCCTGCGCCCCGGGGAATGGGTTGAAGGCGCGAATGTGACGATCCAGTTCAGCGGCACTTTTGCTCCAGTCGATCAGTGCCTCGGCCTTTTCGATCTTGTGGGCGTAGGTTACCCCCTCAGCAGGCTGCGGCTCGGCCGGCAAGGGCAGCTTGCCCAGCGCCTCGACGACCAGCCTTGCGCCCAGTTCCGCCAAGCGGTCGTGCAGCGTTGCGGTGGTATCTGTAGCCGCAATAGGGAAAGCCCCGCGCAACAGCACCGGTCCGGTATCCAGCCCGGCCTCCATCTGCATGATGCAGACGCCGGTTTCGGCGTCGCCGGCTAGCAAGGCACGCTGGATTGGCGCCGCACCACGCCAGCGCGGCAGTAGCGAACCATGGATATTGAGACAGCCGAAACGCGGCATATCAAGCACGACCTGCGGCAGAATCAGGCCGTAAGCAGCAACGACCATGATTTCGGCCCCAACGGCCGCAATTCTCGCCTGCGCTTCGGCGTCCTTCAGGGTCAGCGGCTGAAACACCTCAATGCCGTGCGTCAGGGCCACCTTCTTGACTGCGGATGGTTGCAGCGCCATGCCCCGGCCGGCCGGCCGGTCCGGCTGGGTCAGCACCAAGGCGACTTCGTGTCCAGCGTCGACAATTCCCTGCAAGGCTTGGGCAGCGAACTCAGGCGTTCCGGCAAAAATCAACTTCATGCGGTGACCCGCGCCTGCTTGGCCAGTTTGTTCCTGATGCGGGTCTGCTTCAATAACGACAGGTGGTCGACAAATACTGTCCCGTTCAGATGATCCAGCTCGTGCTGCAGACAGACGGCCAGCAGACCATCCGCCGCCAGGGTCTGCTGATTACCATCGAGGTCAAGATAGGTGACGACAACGCTTTCGGCCCGCTCAACCTTGTCGTAGATCCCGGGTACCGACAGGCACCCTTCTTCGCCAGTCTGCGAGCCTTCGCAGCGGCTCAGCACCGGATTGATGAAAGCCTGAAGTTCACTCTTGTCTTCAGAAACGTCAATGACCACAACACGTTTGTGTACATCGACCTGAGTCGCCGCCAACCCGATACCAGGGGCTTCGTACATGGTTTCTGCCATGTCGGCGACCAATTTTCGAATGCTGTCGTCAACTTTGGCAACGGGGAGTGCAACCTTCTTCAGGCGCGGGTCTGGAAAACGCAGAATGGGTAAAAGGGCCATATGAAAACCGGAATAAAAGCTTGCTCGCTTAGGTTATTACGTGCAGAATCTAAAGCAATTCCGAGGTATGGAACGCAAACTGATTGCCGCCAATGAGACAGCGACGACGTTATTGCGTTCCACCGGCACGTGAGGTTACGACTATGGTTCGCATTATATCCGCGCTCATCCTGGCCGTGACGGCCGTCTGCGCATCGGCCGCCGAGCCGCTACAACTCGTCGACAATCCGCCTGATCGTCATATCGTCGTCAAGGGCGACACGTTGTGGGGCATTTCCGGCAAGTTCCTCAAGCAGCCGTGGCGCTGGCCGGAAATCTGGCAGATGAACAAGGAACAGATCAAGAACCCGCACTGGATCTATCCGGGCGACGTCATCATGCTCGATATGTCGAGCGGCACCCCACGCCTGAAGATTGGCAAACCCGTCTCCGGGCAAAGCGGCAAGGTTCAGCCGACCGTCTATAGCACCCCGGTGCAGCAGGTCATTCCGAGCATCCCCCCCAATGCCATTGAACCGTTCCTCTCCAAGCCACTGATTATCGAGACAACGGATCAGAACGCGACAGTCAGCATCGTCGCAACCCAGGAAGATCGCATGCTGGTCGGTACGGGTGATTCTTTCTACGCCCAAGGCATTCCCGACTCCAGCATCGAAAAATGGAATGTATTCCGCAAGGGCAAGGCGCTGAAAGATCCGGATACCGGCGAGACTATTGCCTACGAAGCCGTTTTCCTCGGCAATGCCCGCTTGGTCAAGCCAGGCGAACCGGCAACCCTACGCGTCACGCTGGCCAAAGAAGAAATGAATCGCGGCGACAATCTGTTGCCCGCTCCTCCCCCGGAAATTCTGACCTACGTACCGCACCGCCCGGAGCAGGAAGTCTCGGCTAAAGTGCTTGGTATTTATGGCGGGGTGCAAGAGGGTGGTGCCAATTCGGTCATTTCCATCAGCCGCGGCAAGAATAGCGGTCTCGAACTGGGACATGTCGTTGCGCTCTACCGGAATCGTGTTTCGGTCAGCATTGATGAAGACGGCCGTCGCACTTCAACTCCAGTACCTGAAGAACGTTATGGCCTTGCCTTCGTCTTCCGCGTCTTTGACCGCGTCGCCTACGCCTTGGTCGTCGAGTCCTCCAAGGCAGTCATCATCGGGGACTCCGCACTGAACCCGTGAGCCATAACGACAGTCTGGCCGCCTGGTTGCGGCTGACCCTGATCCCGGGCATCGGCGGCGAGACGCAAAGAAAGCTTCTCGCCGCTTTCGGTTTACCCGAAGCCATTTTCTCGGCTGGCCGCCTGGAAGCACGTGGCGTCATCGGTAACCGCGCTGATCTGCTGTTCGATTTCGATCCGACGGAAGCGCTAGCACACAGTCTCGAGTGGGCCAGCCAACCGGGGCAACACATCATCTCGCTGGCCGACGAAGCCTACCCAAAAGCGCTGCTCGAAATAGCCGACCCGCCCAGCCTGCTCTACGTACGCGGCAACCCAGCCCTGCTCCAGAAGCGCGGACTGGCCATGGTTGGTAGCCGCAATGCAACACCGCAAGGCGTGCAAACCGCCGAAAACTTCGCCAAAACGCTGGCCGCCAAGGGCCTGACGATCATCAGCGGACTGGCACTGGGCATTGATGCCGCCGCCCACCGTGGCGCCCTGGCTGCCAAGGGGGAAACCATCGCGGTGATCGGCACCGGGCCCGACCGCATCTACCCGGCACGCAACAAGGAGCTGGCTTTGGCGATTGTCGAATCCGGTGCGATCGTTTCCGAATTCCCGCTCGGCACACCGGCCATCGCTTCAAATTTCCCAAGGCGCAATCGGATCATTTCCGGACTATCGTACGGCGTACTGGTGGTCGAAGCGGCGCCGGAAAGTGGCTCGCTGATCACGGCGCGGCTGGCCGCAGAGCAGGGGCGTGAAGTTTTCGCCATTCCCGGCTCGATCCACTCACCAGTTGCTCGTGGTTGCCACAAATTGATCAAGCAGGGTGCCAAGCTGGTTGAAACCGCTGCCGACATCCTGGAAGAACTGGGCAGTTTCAACACAGCTCCCGCAGCAGACATCCCATCGGATAAGGCCGATGAAGGTCCGATTCTCGCTGCGCTTGGCCACGATCCATGCTGCCTTGACGACCTCGTCGAACGAACCACCATGAGCGCCGATCAGTTACTGCCGGAACTCCTGACACTGGAGCTTTGCGGCCTGATTGCCACCCTGCCCGGTAACCGCTACCAGCGCCTGAACTAGGCACCTATATATATTGACGGCTTGCCAAGCCGCTCGCCGGGCACTTATCATGCCCCGGCACCCAACAGGCCAAACCATGTCCAAAAAGCTGATCATTGCCGAAAAACCTTCCGTCGCCGCCGACATCGCTCGGGCGCTGGGGGGCTTCACCAAACACGACGATTACTTCGAAAGCGAAGAGCTCGTGCTCTCCTCGGCCGTCGGTCACCTGCTGGAACTGGCCTGCCCCGAAGAGTTCGAGGTCAAGCGCGGCAAATGGTCCTTCGCCCACCTTCCGGTCATTCCGCCACACTTCGCCCTGAAGCCGATCGAAAAGACGGAATCGCGCCTCAAGGTGCTCAACAAGCTGATCAAACGCAAGGACGTTACCGGCCTGATCAATGCCTGTGACGCGGGGCGTGAAGGCGAGTTGATCTTCAATTACATCGCCCAGAACGCCAAGTCCGGCAAGCCGGTCCAACGCCTGTGGCTGCAGTCGATGACCCAGGGCGCCATCCGCGACGGCTTCTCCCGCCTGCGTCCCGGGCAGGAAATGGAAGGCCTGGGCGATGCCGCCGTCTGCCGCTCCGAATCCGACTGGCTGGTTGGCATCAACGGCACGCGGGCGATGACTGCCTTCAACTCAAAGACCGGCGGCTTCCACCTGACCACCGTTGGTCGCGTGCAAACCCCAACGCTGGCCATCGTTGTCGAGCGTGAACGCAAGATTCGCGACTTCAAGTCACGCGACTACTGGGAAGTCGAAGCCGATTTCACGGCCAAGGCCGGCTCCTACAAGGGCAAATGGTTCGACGAAGCCTTCAAGGGCAAAAACGACGACGAACATGCCCGCGCCGACCGCCTGTGGGAAGTTGCCCGCGCCGAAGCCATCCGCGCCGCCACTGAAGGCAAGCCCGGTGAAGTGACCGAAGAAGCCAAGCCGGAAACCCGTTTGTCGCCGGCGCTCTTCGATCTGACTACCCTGCAGCGCGAAGCAAACGCTCGCTTCGGCTTCTCGGCCAAGACCACGCTATCGCTGGCCCAGGCCCTGTACGAAAAACACAAGGTTCTGACCTATCCACGAACCGACTCCCGCTGCCTGCCGGAAGACTACCTGCCAACCGTCAAGGAAACCTTGACCATCCTGACCGGCGAAGGCGCCGGCAAGGGGCACGACGAAGTTCTGCTTGCCCGCTATTCACCGTTTGCCCACCAGATCCTGGCGCGCAACTGGGTGCTACCCAACAAGCGCATCTTCAATAACGCCAAGATCAGCGATCACTTCGCCATCATCCCGACGCCGCAGGCGCCCAAGAGCCTGAATGAAATGGAACAGAAGCTGTACGACTTCGTCGTTCGCCGCTTCCTGTCCGTCTTCTTCCCGGCCGCCGAATACATGGTCACCACCCGCATCACCCGGGTCGAAGGCCACCCCTTCAAGACCGAGGGCAAGGTGCTGGTCAATCCGGGCTGGCTCGCCGTCTACGGTAAGGAAGGCCAGGACGGCGACGAAGGTAATCTGGTTGCCGTCGATGCCAAGGAAAAGGTCAAGACCGACGAAGTCACCGTCAAGGCCAACGCCACCAAGCCGCCACCGCGCTACTCGGAAGCCACCCTGCTCTCCGCCATGGAAGGCGCCGGCAAGATGGTCGATGACGAAGAACTGAAGGCGGCCATGGCCGGCCGCGGCCTCGGCACCCCGGCCACCCGCGCCCAGATCATTGAGAACCTGATCGGCGAGCAATACATGCATCGCGAAGGCCGGGAACTGATCCCGACCGCCAAGGCTTTTACCCTGATGACGCTGCTCAACGGCCTCGGCATCAAGGAATTGACCCAGCCGGAACTGACCGGCGACTGGGAATGGAAGCTTGGCCGTATCGAGAAGGGCGAATTCACGCGCGACGAGTTCATGCGGGAAATCGCCGAAATGACCCGTCACATGGTCGAACGCGCCAAGCAATACGAAGCCGACACCATCCCCGGCGACTTCGGTGTGCTGACGGCGCCCTGCCCCAAGTGCGGCGGCCAGATTCGCGAAACCTACAAGAAGTTCCAGTGCGGCAGTTGCGACTACGCACTGTGGAAGATCGTCGCCGGCCGTCAGTACGAACCGGCTGAAATCGAGCAATTGCTGACCGAAAAGCAGGTCGGCCCACTGACCGGTTTCCGCAACAAAATGGGCCGCAGCTTTGCCGCTGCCATCAAGCTCAATGATGAATTGCAGCCGGAATTCGACTTCGGCCAGGACAAGGCGGATGCCGCCGATGCCGAACCCGTCGATTTCTCCGCGCAGGAAAGCCTGGGCAAGTGCCCGAAGTGCGCGGCCAATGTCTTCGAGCACGGCACTTCCTACGTCTGCGAAAAATCGGTCGGCCCGGCCAAGACCTGCGATTTCCGCTCCGGCAAGATCATCCTGCAGCAGCCGATCGATGCCGCCCAGATGAAGAAGCTGCTGGCCGATGGTAAAACCGACCTGCTGAAGGAATTCGTGTCCAACCGCACCCGCCGCAAGTTCTCGGCCTATCTGGTCAATCAGGGCGGCAAAGTCGGGTTCGAGTTTGAAAAGAAAGTGGCCAAACCCAAGGCTCCTGCCAAAAAGAAGACAGAAGCCTGATTGGTCTGCTGCTTGAAGCAAAAAGCCCTCGACAAAATCGAGGGCTTTTTCATTTCAGGCGCCGGAATACACGCTCCGTACGCGTTCCACGTGAAACCTCAACGCACGGCCAAGGCCCCCGGTAGCTGGCAGGACAACAGCGCGGCGCGGACGGCATCGATCGCTTGCGGCCGCGGGAAGGTGACGCGCCAAACTAGGCCGACGGTGCGTTTGGGTTGGGTTCCGGCAAAAGGCAAGACCTTGACCAGCGGTTCCTTGGTAATCAGTGGATCGGCGGCGGTACTGGGCATGACCGCCACGCCGGCACCGCTGGCCACCATGTAGCGGATGGTTTCAAGCGAACTGCCTTCGAGCGAGTGCTCCAGGGCATCCGGCGCATTCAGGCGGGGGCAGGATTCGAGCACCTGATCGCGGAAGCAATTGCCTTGGCCGAGCAGCAGCAGGTTCTGGCCATCCAGCTCATCGCCATTGACATCAGTGCGAGACGACCATGGATGGGTAGCCGGAACAACCACCCTGAACGGTTCATCGTAAACCGGCTGGGCAACCAGTCCGGGCTCGGCAAAGGGCAGCGCAATGACGATAACGTCAAGCTCACCGGCCTTCAGCGCGGGGATCAGGTTGCCGGTGAAGTCTTCCTTGAGGAAGAGCGGCATTTTCGGCGCCTCGCGATTGAGCGCCGGGATCAGTTGCGGCAGCAAGTACGGTGCAATGGTGTAGATGATACCGACGCGCAACTGACCGGTCATCGGATCGCCGGTTGCTTCGGCGATTTCTTCCAGCTTGACCGCCTCATCCAGCACGCGCGTGGCCTGGGCAACGATGCGCTCGCCCAGCGGCGTGATGCGAACATCGTTGGTGCCGCGCTCGAAAAGCGGGGCACCGATCTGGCCTTCGACCTTCTTCAGCGCCACCGACAGCGTCGGCTGGCTGACGTGGCAGGCATCGGCCGCCTTGCCGAAATGCCGCTCACGAGCCAAGGCCACGATGTAGCGCATTTCGGTCAGGGTCATTTGGAATAGCCCAGTTTTTGCAGGTCGGCCGCTGACAACCAACGCCACTCGCCGGGTTTGAGGTCAGGCGGCAGCGTCAGTTCGCCGACGGCTTCACGATGCAGGGCCTCGACACGGTTGCTGACAGCAGCGACCATCCGTTTGACTTGGTGGTACTTGCCTTCGGTCAGGGTCAGGCGCAGCAGTTTTTCACCAACGATTTCAGCGGCAGCAGCGCTAATCGGTTCGTATTCGTCGGCAAGGAGCACGCCTGCCAGCAACTGATCGATCTGCGCCTGATCGAGCGGATGCTTGGTGGTTGCCAGATAGACTTTTGGCACCTTGCGCTTGGCCGATGAAAGCTGGTGGTTCAACTGCCCGTCATTGGTGATCAGGAGCAAGCCGGTCGTGTCTTCGTCGAGACGGCCGATCGGCTGAACATCGCGTTCGCGCAACGGAATGGGCAGCAGTTCAAGGACGCCGGCGTGATGTTTTGGCTTGCGCGAGCATTCGTAGCCGGCCGGCTTGTGGAGCATCAGCGTGGCGAATTCGGCGTAAGGCCAATCGACGCCATCGACCGTGAATACCAGTCCTTCGGTGTCGAGTTCGACAAAAGGATCGTCGCAAACCTGGCCGTTAACCGCGACACGATCACGGCGGATGAGGCCTCGGCATTCCCTGCGGGAACCGAAACCATGCTTTTGGAGGATACGTTCTAGTTGCATGGGAGGGATGTTAACACGACCCCATAATTTCGTTACCCGGCTGAGCTGTGCGCGAAGACGCGCCACCGACAGCGTGAGCATCGCGGCAAGGCGCGATCGACAAGACAATGGGCGGCCAGTGATGAAATACAATATCGCCATGAATTTCGAACACCTTATCCAAATCAACGACCCGGAAAACCCGCTGGTCGAATCATTGACCCGCGACCAGCTGTGGCTGGGACTGTTGCACCGCGTCGAGAATCCCCTTCCCTTCCTGCCTGGCCTGGAGTCCTGCACCATCCTCGAACGCACGGCGGATGCCCTGCTCCGTGAGCTCGATTTCGGCCCGGCCGTGATCCAGGATCGCGTCACGATGACTGAGCGGCATTGGGTACGCTTCGACATCCAGCCTTCCGAAGCCCACCCGGGCGGCAGCCTGACCATCACCATCGAGGAGCCAGAGCCCAGCTTCCTGTTCCTGCGCTTTGCCTACGAGACCACCCTGGCCAACAACCCGAATTCAGAAGACCGCGCCTATATCGACTACGTGAAATCGGCCTACCACCAGTCCGACGTCGATTGCGTGCGCTTGATCCGCAGCCTGGCCGCCGGCGTCCCGCTGCAATAATCCCCCTGCGTCCGGCCCGGTGTCATCGAAACGCTCGTTCCTGCGTTATTTGAAACATACAACCCGTAAAGTGGAATCATGAAACGTATTCTGACTGTGGCAGCCATCGTGGCTGCCTCATTAACCGCGACGGCTCACGCCGCTGATGTGGGCGTCTCGGTCAGCATCGGCCAACCCGGCTTCTACGGCCAGATCGACATCGGCGGTTATCCGCGTCCCCCGGTCATCTATGGCCAGCCGATCCTGGTCGAGCCTGTTCCGTACAGTCGTCCGCCGATCTACCTGCGCGTCCCGCCCGGCCATGCCAAGCACTGGCGCAAGCACTGCCACGAATACCGCGCCTGTGGCGAGCGTGTCTATTTTGTTCAGGACCAGTGGTACGAACGTGAATATGCGCCGCGCTATCAGCAGCGTGGTCGGGGTGACCGTGATCGCTGGGACGATGGCCGCCGCGATGGCTATCGTGACAACTACCGGGATGACCGCCGAGATCGGCGTGGTGACGACCGCCGCGGCGATGACCGTGAGGGGGGCCACGATCATGGTCACGGCCATGGACGTGATCGGTAACCGCCTAGGATAAGAAATCGCGAGGCAGAATTGAAAAAGGCCGAAGCACATTGTGCTTCGGCCTTTTGTTTGCCCCCGAAAGGACAAAAGGACTTATTCGACGCCCTGGCTGGCGACCTAAGCGCGAGTTGCACATCTATGGACATATGGTGAATAGCCGGCAAACACTGGGTTTTCAGGCAACCAGCAAAATGTCCATAGACATGGGAGTTTTCCGGGCGTTTTTGGTGTTCATGTCCACACTTAAAACCAAACGGCTGGCTGGTTCGGTGATCCTGTTTAGGCACCAAGAATTTTCGCAAGCGCAGCGCCAAATTCGGTTGAATTCGGATTGCTCAAATATGTGAATGAGATTCCAAGCTCACCGACAACTCGGCGGGCGTGAGCCTCTTCTTTTTCCGCAAGCAGTCGAAGTTCCGATTCCGTCCACGAGGTATCTCCTCTCGCCTGTAGCCGCTCAAAGACAACATCGACATCTGCATGAAGCAGCAAGACCGCCCCGATCTGCAAGTCTTGAAATACCGAGGGCTCGATCTCATTGATCTCACCATTAGTTCCGCGCAAAACGAAATGCCCGTCAAGCAACAGCTTTTCGCCCTCCGATCGAACCCGCCTTGTCGCTGCAATCAGAGCAGCTTGGTTTTCGTCAATGCCCTCTACCCGCTTGTCTGCTCCCCAAGATTGCAAACCACGCTCTTCGCGAATCAACTGGCTTGCAGTGGCATGTCGAAGGCCAAAACTCTGGGCTGCGGGCGCACCTAGATAGGTTTTACCGACACCGTGGATTCCACCGATAAAAATGATCATGGAGTCGCCTCAAGCTGGAGTACGAGCTTATTGAGCTTTCGCATTTCTGCAGCGGTCATGTAACGGAACGACTGCGGGGGAGAGAAATTCTTGATCACTTTTTGTGGGTCAACGCCCTGGCCGAATCGCTTGGCATCCTGAAGCAATACGGCTACACCGGATTCCTTGCCATTGAAATAGGCAGTGAGCTCGCTTTTTGACAAGCCGCCGCCTCGCTTGGAACAATAGCCCCAGAGCGTTGCCGGTTTTGCCCGAACGATGTCAGATACTTGAACGATACCGACCAGCTTCTGGATGGGGGAACTGGCGTAGATGGCAATCATGTCCACCTTTTCTGCCGCCCACGCGCGTCGGAATTCCACCGTTTTTGTG
>JAGTRV010000335.1 GCA_018262245.1 Pseudomonadota bacterium
GATTTTCCGGTTGAATTGACGATCATCGAGATTAATTCCGGTGATGGCGTACGTCATTTTGCCCTGCTGGCGCGTGACATCAGTGAGGAGCAGGCGCTGGCGACTTATCTGACCCGGGCTTCGGAGGCGGCTGAGCGCGCCGAGCAGATGAAGACGGCTTTCCTGGCCAACATGAGCCACGAGATTCGCACGCCGCTCAATGCCATTATCGGCATGGCCCATATTCTCTCGCGCACCGAACTGGATACTGCCCAGAAAAAGTATGTTGGTCACATCGATGCGGCAGGCGAGCATCTGCTCGGCTTGATCACCAACGTACTTGATATGTCCAAGATAGAGGCCGGCCGGCTGGAGCTGGAAAATATTCCGCTGGCCGTTGAGAACATCGTTTTCGAAGTTCTGTCGATGGTTGCCGATCAGGCTGCAGAGAAGGGGTTGGACGTGCGGATCGGTGAGTTGGACGCTCCGTCCGGGCTGCTTGGTGATCCGGTCAGGCTCCGGCAGGCCTTGCTCAACTACGTTTCAAATGCCATCAAGTTCACTGCAGATGGCAGCATTGATGTTCGGGTTATTACGCAGGCGGTCAGCGAGGATTCGGTCCTGCTTCGCTTCGAGGTGGCCGATACCGGGATCGGCATCAGTGCGGAAGCTAGGGATGAGATATTTTCGGCCTTTCGCCAGGCCGATAATTCGACCACCCGCCGTTATGGGGGGACGGGCCTGGGCTTGGCGATCACACGCCAGCTGGCTGAGCTGATGGGCGGCGAGGTTGGCGTTTCAAGTACGCCCGGGCAGGGTAGCCTGTTCTGGTTCACTGCCTCTCTGAAACGCGCTTCTGCGCCGCTTGCTCGGCCGGCGATCCCCTTGCCGTCAGCGGAGAGCGCGGAAGTTGTCTTGGCCAGGGATTTTGCGGGGTGTCGTTTTTTGCTCGTCGAGGATGAAGTCATCAATCGACATGTGGCCGAGGCCATCCTTTCGCGCCTGAACTGCGAGATCGATACCGCGAAGGATGGCCGCGAGGCCGTCGATCTGGCCAGTCGCAACGACTATGCACTGATCCTGATGGACATGCTGATGCCCAACATGGGTGGCCTGGAGGCCACGCAGTGCATTCGACAACTGCCGGGGGGCGAGAAGGTGCCGATTGTCGCCCTGACGGCCAACGCGTTCGCCTACGAAAAGCAGCGTTGCCTGGATGTCGGGATGAATGGCTTTGTGACCAAGCCGATCCGGCCCGAGGTGCTATTCGAGACCATGCTGCGCTGTCTGAACGGCGAAGGGGTTTAACGTCCAGCGCGGTGAATCGCTAGCCAGATGGTGGGCGTATCCGGCGCCGTCCATTCGACACGGTGTCGGCGACCGGCGGCGATGTCGACGAAAGCGCCCGGTTGCAGGCGTCTGGCTTCTGTTTCATCCTCAAAGCGCAAGCGTGCCTCGCCGCTGATCAGCAATACCCATTCGGCGTCAGGCTGGTCATACCAGAATCCATCAGGGCTGGACTGACCGGTCGAGACGATGCGTTGAACGGTCAGTCCCGGTTCGGCCAGCAGGGTGGCAAATGCCTCTTCTTCGGTGCCGAGCGGGGGAAGATTGGCGAACAGGTTGTCGAGCATGGCGGTCGATCAGCGATAGAGCGGAAGGGTATCGAGGCGGCGTTCGATCTCATGGGCCATTGCCTTGAACTGCGGGCTTTCATGGCTTTCGAATCGGCGCTTGAATTCGGGTTCGTGCAGGTCTTCCGGAAGATCATTGAAGACCGGCAGTAGTTGTTCGTCGGACAACGCCTTCTTTATGGTTTCCAGCAGTCCTTCGGGCTTCCTGAGCAATGTTTCGCCAAAGCGGGTGCCGGCCCGGTCAGCGGTCAGGTCGATGAAGGAAAAACCGCTGCCGTGGTGGGCGTCTTCCAGTTCCTTGTAGAGGCCGATGGCGTCGGCCACCGGTTCGCCAGCCCAGGCGGCGAGGGCGGCCGAGATGACGAAGTGCTGGGCAAGATCGTGGCGGCCGGCCAGGGTGATGTTGACCCAGGGGACGCGTGGCCAGTTTCTGGCCGCGGGAACCAGCGCCGCCAGGTCTTTGTCGGCCAGATAGCTGCTCAGAACCAGCAGACTGGCTCGGCCTTGTTTAATTGGGGCGCCAGAAACGGGAAGTGTTGCCATCAGGACTTCCGAAAGTCTGATTCGTGAGCCGGGGGCGCGATGGGCAAAGAGTGCCGCCAGCGCCAGACGGGCTTCACGAAGGCGGGCGATTTCTTCGGGGGACAAGGCGACCGCACGCGCCCGATCGAGGATGCCCGGTTCCCAAGTGTAGGTGACTGATACCGTCGCGTGATCCTGGTTGAAGGAAATGTGCTGAATGGCGTTTTCAGCCAGTCGCCATTCCCGGTCGAAACCCAGCGCGCTCACTGTTCTGGCGATGGCAAATTCGACAAAGGTGGTCGGTACGGGGATGCTGCCGAGCCTGGCGTCGACGATGCGCAGCTTGCCTTCGATGCCATGAGCCAGCGCGCGCAGATTCAGGAAACGCCTTCCCGGCAGCGCAAAGGTGATACGGACTTCGCCGGCATCGTCGGTCAGGGCGAAGGCGCCGCGGGCATGCAAATACCGCCCGGCGACGTAGTTGATGCCTTCGTCGATCAGCGCCGCAGGGACCGCCACGGTGCGAATCTCGCCGGCTTGCTGGCGTCGTGGATCGTTGGCGGCGACAAGGTGCTTGGCTTGGGCGACCGAGGCCGGGGAGATGGCGTCGCCGCGGTCGACCAGTGCTTGCGGGTCGGTGGCAAAAAAGATCAGCGCTGCCGCGATGGTGAGCGGCAGCAGCAGGGTGATCGCCAGCCATTTGAGGAAGCGCCTCATCGGCAGGCGATCACTGCCTTAGACGCCTTGCTTCAGGCTGGCTTCGATGAAGGGATCGAGGTCGCCATCGAGCACGGCCTGGGTATTGCCGGTTTCGTGATTGGTACGCAGATCCTTGATGCGCGACTGGTCGAGCACGTAGGAACGGATCTGATGGCCCCAGCCGATGTCGGACTTGGCATCTTC
>JAGTRV010000148.1 GCA_018262245.1 Pseudomonadota bacterium
GCCGTCCCCCAAGCGCCAGCACCAAGCAGCGTTATCTTCATAGCCCCCAAACCTGCGTCGAACGGATATAGCCGGTTGCGCCATCACGATGGCGTACCTTGGCCCAGCCTGGAGATGCGGATTCGACAAACTCGACGGCAACCCACTTGTCGAGTTCGGCGAGCACCGTTGCCTCTGCCTTGTCCGCCTGGCGGATTTCGGCTCGCGGCGAGGTGACCACCAGCATCCGGCGTTCGCTGACATTGCGAGACTCAACCCAGGCCAGCGTACCCTCGGCATCACGAACCTTGAACCACCCCTCGAGTCGAACCACCACCTCAACAGGCGTCTGCGCCTTGATCAGATACAGCTTTTTTCCCTGCTGCGACGGCGCGTCGTAAAGGATGGCCGCCGGCACGTTGATCGAGCGATAGTCGATGGCCGACGCTGCACCAGCAGCGCCGAGCATCGACAGGGCGACAAGGACGCGACGCCACATGCTAGTCATCTTATTGAATCGGCACTTCGGCCGGAGCGCCAGCCTGTTCCTGCAGGCGCTGCATGTACATGCCTTCAAAATTTACCGGTTGCAGCACGATCGGCTGGAAACCAGCACGGCTGACCGCATCGGAAACGGCTTCGCGAGCGTAAGGGAACAGAATGTTCGGGCAGGCAACGGCGATCAGCGGCTCCAGTTGCTCTTCCGGAACGTTCTGGATACGGAAGATGCCGGCTTGGCCAACCTCGACCAGGAAGACTGTTTTTTCAGGCATCTTGGCGGTAACCGTCACGGTCAGCACCACTTCGTATACGCCATCGCCAACCGCACGGCCACCCGTATTGAGCTGAATCTCAACCTGAGGCTGCTCGCGCTCAAGGAAAATCTCCGGCGCATTCGGCACTTCGACCGACAGATCCTTGACGTAGAGCTTTTCAATACCAAAAACGGGCTGTTCGTTTTGTTCCATGGTTTTCTTTCAGAGATTAAATCGGTTCGGTTCAGCCTTCGAGCATGGGCTTCAACTGGCCCGCTGCATCGAGAGCGTAAAGATCGTCACAGCCACCCACGTGGGTGTCACCGATGAAGATCTGCGGTACGGTACGCCGCTTGGTTTTCAGCATCATTTCATCGCGGCGCTCGGGATCTAGATCAACCCGAACCTCCTCGATCTGCGTCACCCCACGTGCGGCGAGCAACTGCTTGGCACGAATGCAGTAAGGGCAGACCGCCGTCGTGTACATCAGCACAGGCGCAGTCATTTGCTCTTGCTACCCTTCTTGATCGGATAACCCGCGCCAACCCAGGCATCGACACCGCCAGCCAGATTGTGCAACTTTTCGAAACCGTGCTTCTTGAGCTCGGCACAAGCCTTGTTTGAACGCATGCCAGTCGCGCAGCAAACGATAATCGGCTTGTCCTTGAACTTCTCAAGCTCTCCAATACGATCAGCCAGCTTGGCCACCGGGATGTTTTTTGCGTCCGGCAGATGCCCCGACGCATATTCGTCCGCCTCGCGCACATCGACGATATGGGCATCTTCGCGATTAATGAGCTGTGTCGCCTCGGCAGGAGTGACCGCGTTGCCGGAAGGACGGGCCAATAGTGGCCAGAGCATCGACAAGCCGCTGACAACCACCAGCGAAATCAGCAAAACGTTTTGATTGATAAATTCCATCGGCATTAATCAGGCTCCCGTGCCACAAAATACTTCACGCATCATACTGACCAATTGCAGCGTTCTCTGATCACCGACCCGGTAAAACACACGATTTGCGTCCTTGCGAGTGACCAGCACTCCCTTCTCACGCAGGATGGCCAGGTGCTGGGAAATATTGCTCTGCGACGTTCCTACGGCGTCGACGATTTCCTGTACGCAGGCTTCTTGCTCGCCCAGCACACAAAGAATTTTCAGGCGCAACGGATGAGCAATGGATTTCAGCGCACGGGCAGCCAGCTCGATGTGCTCCTGCTTGTCGATCAAACTGAAGGAAGGCGTTTCCAAGATAAAACCTCGTTATCGGTTAATGACGCATTATAAAATAGCGTTTTACGTTTCGCGTAACCGAAATCAATCCGGAATGATTATTGAACGACCCCGTGGTGGCGTGCGCGGCACTCGGCGCTCAGGCAAAAGGCTGACGGTGGCGCTGATAGCCGCTGTTTGCCTTGGCACACCGTTGGTCGACGCCAAGCCATCGGCGAGCGAAAAAAAATCCACCCCCGCCGTCGCGGCGCCCGAAATTGCCGAAAAACAGGCCGATCTGGGCGAATTGCGCAGCCGAATCGAGGGACTGCGCAAGGAATTATCGACCAGCGAAGAGAACAAAGCGGATGCCGGCGACCGCCTGCGTGAATCCGAGCGTCAAATATCCCGGCTCCAACGCGAGTTGCACGAACTGAACGACCAGCGCAGCCGACTGCAATCCAGGCTAAAAAATCTCGAACAACAATCGCAGGAACTCGGTGTCACACTGAGCCAGCAGCAGGCACAACTGGAAAAGCTGCTCTACAAGCAATACCTGCGCGGCACCCCAGACTCCCTGCAGCTATTGCTCAACGGCGATGACCCCAATCAGATGGCGCGCGATCTGCACTATCTGTCTGCCATCGCCCTGACCCGCGCCGAACTGATGGGCGAAATCAACGCGACGCTCGACAAGAAAAAATCACTGGCGGCCGACGCCAAGGAGCGCAGCGCCGAACTGGCCGAAATCGAGGTTGAACAACAGAAGCGCCATGCCGATTTGCAAAAGCAACGCGAAGACCGCATGGCTCTGTACGCCCAGATCTCCAGCAAGGTCAGCGCCCAGCGCAAGGAAATTGGCAACCTGCAGCAAAACGAACGACGGATGACCCAGCTGATTGACCGGCTGTCGAAAATCCTCGCCGCCCAGGCGGCACAGGCCGCCAAGGCCGCCGAAGCCGCTCGCGCCGCCGAGGCCCGCCAGGCCGCGGCGCGACAGAAGGAAAAAGAGCGCGAGAAGGAACGGGAAAAGGACAAACGCCATCCCCAGACGGAAGAAAGGGAGATCGCCCGTCCAGCCCCCAACATCGAACCATCCCGACCACGAGCAGTCGAAGCGGAGAACCGCTACGAACCGGCAGCCAGCGACGGCAGCTTCGCCCGCCAGCGTGGAAACCTGCGGCTACCGGTGCGCGGCGCAGTCTCCGGACGCTTCGGGTCGCCCCGAGATGGCGGTGGCACCTGGCGCGGTCTGTTCATCAAGGCTGGCTCGGGTAGCGAGGTCAAAGCGATTGCCGGCGGTCGCGTCGTCTTCTCGGAGTGGATGCGCGGCTTCGGCAATTTGCTGATTGTCGACCACGGCGACGCTTATTTATCGATCTACGGCAATAACGATTCCTTGCTGAAGCAGGTCGGTCAGGCGGTCAAAGGCGGGGAAACCGTCGCGACCGTCGGGAACAGCGGGGGCAATCCGGAATCCGGTTTATACTTTGAACTCCGCCACCAAGGGCAACCGATCGACCCGATGAAATGGGCCAGCTTGAAATGAGCAAAACGAAAACCATTAGCTTGACCGTAGGCGCATTCGTCGCCGGCGCACTGATCAGCCTGAACTTCCCGGCACTCGCCGACAAGGAGGCGAAGCCCGGACTGCCGATCGAGGAGCTGCGCACCTTTGCCGAGGTCTATAGCGCCATCAAGCAAGGCTATGTCGAGCCGGTCGAAGACAAGAAGATGATTACCAATGCCATCTCCGGCATGCTGTCCAACCTCGACCCGCACTCCGCCTACCTGGATGCCGATGCCTTCAAGGATCTGCAGGTCGGCACCCAGGGGGAATTTGGCGGCCTCGGTATCGAAGTGGGCATGGAAGATGGCTTGGTCAAGGTCGTTTCGCCGATCGAGGACACCCCGGCCTATCGCGCTGGCGTCAAGTCCGGCGACCTGATCTTCAAGCTGGATGACACCATGGTCAAAGGCCTGACGCTGTCCGAAGCGGTCAAGAAGATGCGCGGCAAGCCGAAGACCCCGATCAAGCTGTCGATCATCCGCAAGGGTGAAACCAAGCCCATCGAATTGACCTTGATCCGCGAAGTGATCAAGGTGCAGAGCGTCAAGTCCAAGCTGATCGAACCGGGCTACGGCTGGGTCCGTATCACCCAGTTCCAGGAAAACACCATTGCCGAACTGGCCAAGCACGTCGCTGGCCTCTACAAGGACGGCAACAAGCTGCAAGGACTGGTGCTTGACCTGCGTAACGACCCGGGTGGCCTGTTGCATGGCGCGATCGGCGTCTCCGCGGCCTTCCTGCCGCCGGACGTCAAGGTGGTTTCCACCGATGGCCGCACTGAAGATGCCAAGCAGGAATTCAGAGCCCGGACGCAGGACTATCAGCGCGGCACCAAGGAAGATTCGCTGAAGGGCATGCCGATCGAAGCCAAGAATGTGCCGATGGTCGTCCTGGTCAATGGCGGCTCCGCCTCGGCTTCCGAAATCGTTGCCGGCGCATTGCAGGATCACAAGCGCGCCGTCATCGTCGGCACCCAGACCTTTGGCAAGGGCTCCGTGCAATCCGTGCTGCCACTCCCCGGCAACACCGCGATCAAGCTGACCACGGCCCGCTACTACACGCCGTCGGGGCGTTCCATCCAGGCCAAGGGCATCACACCGGACATCGTCGTCGAGGAAAGTCTGAATGGCAACGCCGCCGCATCAATGCGTCTGCGCGAGGCCGATCTGGACCGCCACCTGACCAACGACCGGGACAAGGAAGCCGGCAAGGAACTTCCGAAGGCCGACACCAAGCCGCAGGCCAAGACCTCGCCAAAATCCGGCAAGGACAAAAACGGCAAGGAAGACGCCGAAGACGAACTGCCGCAACGACTGGAATATGCGAGCAAGAGCGATTACCAATTCCAGCAGGCGATAAACCTACTCAAGGGTCTGCAGATCATGCAGAATAAAGCCCAATAGCTCACTGATCGGGAGGGATGATGGCCGGCACAGACCTCAAGAAAAAACGGGAGATTCAGTTCTCCAAGTTCCCGCCCGGCCAGGTGCCGGAAGCGGCCGATGACCTGCAACGGCTGGATGCTGTCGCCATCCAGCCGAAATACGACAAGCGTTCGCTTGGCGTCAGCTATGACCTGAAGGACCACACCTTGCGCGAACTCGACGAGCATCTCGTCGACAAGGGTTATCACCTCGACAACACCTTGATGAGCAAGCTGACCCGCGCGCTGATTTATTACGTCGAGGACACCCAGCTGCACAACCTCGGTGCGCCAGAAAAGCGCCTGAAGCGATCCACATCCGAAGGCTACGTCCAAGCCTGGGAGCAACACCCCCACGGTGACCACGACGACACGCCGCTGGAGTGGCGCGAATACAAGTAGTTAACAGGATCGAGGATCGAGCTGTCAGCAAGACCGCTCGCCCCTAATCACCCGATCCCCGATCCTAAAATGACTGACGACCAGCTACTCCGCTATAGCCGCCATATCCTGCTCGACGCCCTGGGCATCGAAGGCCAGGCAAAAATCCTGGCCTCACACGCGCTAGTCATCGGCGCCGGCGGCCTTGGCTCGCCAGCTGCGCTGTACCTAGCCTCGGCAGGCATTGGCAAGATCACGCTCGTCGATGACGACACCGTCGATTTCACCAACCTGCAGCGGCAGATCCTGCATACACAGAGTCGCGTCGGCATGGCCAAAGCCGAATCGGGCCGACAGGCACTGAGCGCCATCAACCCCGAAATCTCCATCGTTCCGCTACAAAAGCGCCTATCCGGTACCGAGCTTGACGCTCTGGTCGCCACCGCAGATATCGTTCTCGATTGCACCGACAATTTTGCGACCCGCCACGCCATCAACCGCGCCTGCGTCCTTCACAAAAAACCGCTGATTTCCGGCGCCGCCATCCGTTTTGACGGCCAGATCAGCGTCTACGACCTGCGCCGCGACGATTCGCCGTGCTACCACTGCCTGTTTCCGGAAGGCGAGGATGTCGAGGAAGTGCGTTGTGCAGTCATGGGGGTTTTCGCCCCGCTGACAGGCATCATCGGCACCATGCAGGCAGCTGAAACCCTCAAGCTGGCCGCCGGCATCGGCGAATCGCTGACTGGCCGGCTGCTGCTACTCGACGCCTTAACGATGGAATGGCGAACCGTCCGCTTCAAGAAGGACAGCGGCTGCGCCGTGTGCGGGCCAAATTCTGACGCGCACTGATATGAGATGCGAAGACTGGCCGCAGGCAGGCGTCAGCGCGCGTCAGAATTACCCAAGCGGGCAATCACCCGAATATCTGCCCCGACCTGACGCAGGTCACGAATCTGCAAGCGCTGCTTGCCGTCCAACGTAGACAGTTCCGGCAAGTTGAACAGGCCGCTCGCTTGATGGCCGATCAGGCAGGGTGCCAGATAAAGCAGCAGTTCATCGACCAGGCCTTCGCGCAGCAACGAGCCATTCAGCTTGAAGCCCGCTTCGGCATGCACTTCGTTGATGCCACGCTGCCCCAGCGCAACAAGCAGCGCCATCAAATCCACCTTGCCCGACGGATTGGGCAGGATGAGCACGTCAGCGCCAAGCGAGCGCAGTGACTCGATTCTTGCGTTGTTCTCAATAGCCCCCGCGATCAGGACCGGGCCGCCTTGCAGAATCCGGGCATCTACCGGCGTTTCCAGCTTGCTGTCGACAACCACTCGCAGGGGTTGGCGGGTCGTCGCCACATCGCGCACCGACAGTTGCGGGTCGTCGTCGCGCACCGTACCGATGCCGGTCAGAATCGCGCAAGCGCGTGCCCGCCAGGCATGGCCATCGCGGCGGGCATCCGGGCCGGTAATCCACTGGCTGACGCCATTGTTCAGTGCGGTCTTGCCATCCAGGCTGGCAGCCACCTTCAGGCGCAGCCAAGGCCGACCACGGGTCATGCGCGAGACGAAACCGATGTTGAGTTCGCGCGCCTCGTTTTCGAGCAGGCCACTCGCCGTTTCGATACCCGCCGTCCGCAACAAGGCCAAACCTTTACCGGAGACCAGCGGATTGGGATCGGTCATCGCTGCCACAACACGGGAGATCCCGGCCGCGATCAGGGCTTCGGCACACGGCGGTGTGCGACCGTGGTGACTGCACGGCTCCAGGGTCACGTAGGCGGTAGCACCTTTCGCCCTCTCACCGGCCGAGCGCAAGGCGTGAACTTCGGCATGCGGCTCCCCGGCCTTCTCGTGCCAGCCTTCGCCGACAATCTCGCCGTCACGGACCAGCACACAGCCAACACGGGGATTCGGCGACGTCGTCCACAAGCCGCGCTCGGCCAGCTGCAGGGCGCGGGCCATCATGCCGTGGTCGACGGCGGAAAAACTCATTTTTTCTTGGCGGCGGGAGAGACTTCGCGGATCGCCCTGGAGAAGGCGTCCACGTCTTCAAAATTTCGATAGACCGAGGCGAAGCGGATATAGGCGACCTTGTCGAGCTTCTTCAACTCGCGCATGACCAGTTCGCCCAGCTGCTGCGTTGTCACCTCGCGCTCGCCAGCCGACAGCAGGCGCTCTTCAATATCGGCCACCGCCGCATCGACCGACTCAATGGAAACTGGCCGCTTGCGGAGCGCCAGTTCCAGACTGGCCCGCAGTTTTGCCCGGCTGAACTCGGTACGCAGACCATTTTTCTTGACCACCTGCGGCAGCTGGATTTCAGCCCGCTCGTAGGTGGTAAAACGTTTGTCGCAGGCATTGCACTTTCTGCGACGACGAACGACGTCAGCCTCGTCATTGAGACGGGTATCGGCTACCGCCGTATCTTCGGCACCGCAGAAAGGACATTTCACATCAAACTCCTGAAAACTTCAGTGCGCTGCCCGAACAAGGCGACGCCCCCCGCAGCCAGCAGATCAGCTACGGCAAGGGGGCGCAACGCAGGGCGGGCAAGCGCTGAAATTTTCTTAGGCGCCGTAGACCGGGAACTTCTTGCACAGGGCCGAAACTTTCTCGCGAACAGTTGCGGCCACGGCTTCGTCGTTCGGTGCTTCCAGCACATCAGCAACCAGATGAGCGATCTGCTCGGCTTCGATTTCGGTGAAACCGCGCGTCGTCATGGCCGGCGAACCGATACGGATGCCGGAGGTAACAAACGGCTTCTGCGGGTCGTTCGGGATGCCGTTCTTGTTGACCGTGATGTGGGCGCGGCCCAGAGCGGCTTCGGCGTCCTTGCCGGTGATGTTCTTGGCACGCAGGTCGAGCAGGAAGACGTGGCTTTCGGTGCGACCGGAAACGATGCGCAGACCGCGCTCCTCACCCAGCACA
>JAGTRV010000149.1 GCA_018262245.1 Pseudomonadota bacterium
TAACCGCGGCCTGAACTCCGCTTTCACCGTTCGCAAGATTTCTTCTGGCGAAGGTGTCGAGCGTACTTTCCAGTCCTACTCCCCGCTGGTTGCTTCCATCGAAGTGAAGCGTCGTGGTGATGTTCGCCGCGCCAAGCTGTACTACCTGCGCGAGCGTTCTGGCAAGTCGGCTCGTATCAAGGAAAAGCTGGTTCGCAAGGAAAAGCCGGTCGTCGCTGCTTAAGCGATTTCTCCGGATTGAAAAAAGGGCGCCTTGGCGCCCTTTTTCTTTGTTCGGTTTTTGCCTGAAATTAGGCGTGAGCTAAAGGATTCTTCTTATCGTTTTCGATCAGGGCATAGGCTGAGTGATTGTGAATCGATTCGAAGTTTTCTGATTCAACAACGTAGGCATCGACACGTGCTTCTGCGTTGAGGCGGGCTGCCACATCACGAACCATGTCTTCGACAAACTTGGGGTTGTCGTAGGCGCGTTCGGTGACGTATTTTTCGTCAGGGCGCTTGAGCAGGCCAAAAAGCTCGCAGGAGGCTTCCTGTTCGACGAGTTGGACGATTTCCTCGATCCACATGAAATCGTTCGTCTTGGCTGTGACGGTGACGTGGGAGCGCTGGTTGTGGGCGCCGTACTCGGAGATCTTCTTGGAGCAGGGGCACAGGCTGGTCACCGGCACGACGACCTTGACCGAGGTGGCGATTTCGCCATGGCAGATGTCGCCGATGAAGGTGACGTCGTAATCCATCAGGCTCTGCACGCCGGAAACCGGTGCCGTCTTGTTGATGAAGTACGGGAAGTTCATCTCGATATGGCCGGTTTCGGCCTCGAGTTTGACGACCATATCGCGCAGCATGGTCGGGAAGTTTTCGACTGAAATCTCACGTTCGTGGCTATTCAGGATCTCCACGAAACGGGACATGTGGGTGCCCTTGAAGTTGTGCGGCAGACCAACGTACATGTTGAACATGGCGATGGTGTGCTGGATGCCGGCCGATTTGTCTTGAACCTTGATCGGGTGACGGATGGATTTGATACCGACCTTGTTGATGGCGATGTGGCGCGTGTCGGCGGAGTTCTGAACGTCGGGAATGTTGGAGGTCGGGGTGCTCATGAGCTGTTCTTTGATGAATTATTGTGGGTTGGTTCGGGCACGCACGGCGCGCACGATGCCTTCCTTGTCGAGGCCAAGTTCGGCCAGCAACTGGCCTTGTTCGCCGTGGTCGATGAAGCGGTCCGGCAAGCCGAGGCGCAATACCGGCACCTGAAGCCCGCGTTCCGCCAGCACCCGCTCGATTTCCGAGCCGGCGCCACCGATTACGGCATTCTCTTCGATACTGACCAGCAGGGAATGGTTCCCGGCCACTTCAACAATCAGGTCTGCATCGAGCGGTTTGATGAAGCGCATGTTGGCGACGGTGGCATCGAGTTCTTCACCAGCAGCAACGGCGGCGGCGACAAGGCTACCGAAGGCGAGCAGGGCGATATCCTTGCCGCGGCGGCGGATATCGCCCTTGCCGACCGGCAGGGTATCGAGCTTTGCTTCCGGGATGGTGCCGGTGCCGCTGCCACGCGGATAGCGGACCATGCTCGGGCCATCGATGGTCATGGCAGTCGACAGCATCTTGCGGCATTCCGCTTCGTCAGCCGGGGCCATGACTGTCATGTTCGGAATGCAGGTCACGAAGGACAGATCGAAGGTGCCGTGGTGTGTCGGTCCATCGGCGCCAACCAGGCCGCCACGGTCAACGGCGAAGATGACCGGCAGGTTTTGCAGGGCTACGTCGTGAACCAGCTGGTCGTAGCCGCGCTGCAGGAAGGTCGAATAGATGGCGACGACCGGCTTCAGACCTTCGCAGGCCAGACCGGCGGCGAACGTAACGGCGTGCTGTTCGGCGATGCCAACATCGAAGTAGCGGTCGGCATGCTCAGCCGAGAAGCGCACCATGCCCGAGCCTTCGCGCATGGCCGGGGTGATGCCGACGAGGCGGGAATCGGCCTTGGCCATGTCGCACAGCCAGTCGCCGAAAACTTGCGTGTAGGTCAGTTTGGCCGGGCCCTTGGCCGACTGGATGCCATCGCAGGCGGCAAACTTGCCGACGCCGTGATAAAGAATCGGGTCGTTCTCGGCCAGCTTGTAGCCCTGGCCCTTCTTGGTAATGACGTGCAGGAACTTCGGGCCCTTGAGCTTCTTGAGGTTTTCCAGCGTCGGGATCAGGGCGTCGAGGTCGTGACCGTCGATCGGGCCGTAGTAATGGAAGCCGAATTCCTCAAACAGTGTGCCCGGCGCGATCATGCCCTTGACGTGCTCTTCGGCGCGGCGGGCCAGCTCGAGCAGTGGCGGGGCGAAGCCGAGCATGTGACGACCGGCTTCGCGGGCGACGTTGTAGGTCTTGCTGGAAGTCAGGCGGGTCAGGATATTGTTCAGTGCGCCGACCGGCGGCGAGATGGACATCTCGTTGTCGTTCAGGATGACCAGCATGTCGGCGTCGGCAACGCCGGCGTTGTTCATGGCTTCGAAGGCCATGCCGGCGGACATTGCGCCGTCGCCGATGATGGCGATGGCCTTGCGGTCTTCGCCCTTGTGCTTGGCGGCCAGCGCCATGCCCAGCGCGGCGGAGATCGAGGTCGACGAGTGGCCGACGCCGAAGGTGTCGTAGGGGCTCTCGGCGCGTTTCGGGAAGCCGGAAACGCCGCCGTGCATGCGCAGCGTGCTCATGCCTTCGCGGCGGCCGGTCAGCACCTTGTGGGCGTAGCACTGGTGGCCGACGTCCCAGACCAGGCGGTCTTCCGGTGTGTTGAAGACGGCGTGCAGTGCGATGGTCAGTTCGACCGTGCCGAGGTTGGACGACAGGTGGCCGCCGGTCTTCGAGACCGAGTCGATCAGGAAGGCGCGCAGTTCGCTTGCCAGCTGTGGCAACTGCTTGCGGTCCAGGCGGCGCAGGTCGGCCGGGCTGTTGATGGTTTCGAGCAGGCGTGAGGCGGTCATCAGAATTGCCGGTGGCAGATGAAGTCGGCCAACTGGTTGAGGCGGCTGGCACGCTCGCCGAAGATGCTCAGGGCGTCGCGGGCGTCGGCGCGCAGTTCGTCGGCGTAGGTGCGGGCTGCATCAAGTCCGAGCAGGGCGACGTAGGTCGGTTTTTCGGCCGCTTCGTCCTTGCCGGCAGTCTTGCCCAGCGTAGCGGTGCTGGCGGTGCAGTCGAGGATGTCGTCGACCACCTGGAAGAGCAGGCCGGCGCGCTTGGCGAAACGGTCGAGGCTGGTTCGTTCGTCGGCCGAAAGTGGCTGGCCAGCCAGGGCGCCAAGCAACACGGCGGCGCGGATCAGGGCGCCGGTTTTCAGCGCGTGCATCAGTTCGAGTTCGGGCTGGGTCAGCGGTTTGCCGACCGAGGCGAGGTCAATGGCCTGGCCGCCGGCCATGCCACGCGAACCGCTGGCGTGGGCGAGCAGGGCGATCATTTCGAGTTGTTGCTTCGGTTCGCCAAGCGGCTGGCTGGCGAGCAGTTCGAAGGCCATGGTCTGCAGGCTGTCACCGACGAGCAGCGCGGTCGGTTCGTCGAATTCGACGTGGCAGGTCGGACGGCCGCGGCGCAGCACGTCATCGTCCATGCACGGCAGGTCGTCATGGACCAGCGAATAGGCGTGGATCATTTCGACGGCGCAGCCGACGATGTCGAGGGCCTCCGGCGTCGCACCGGTCAATTCGCCGGCGGCGTGGGCGAGCAGCGGACGGACGCGCTTGCCGCCGCCGAGGGTGGCGTAGCGCATGGCTTCGTGCAGGCGGGCGGGAATGCAGTCGGGGCCGGGCAAAAAGCGGCCGAGCGCGGATTCTGCGCGGTCCTGGGTGACCGCCATCCATTCGGCGAAGGGCTTGATGCTCACTGGGCCTCCAGAGTGCTGCGGTCGACATCCTTGAACTGGCCGTTTTCGAGCACGCGAATCTGCGCTTCGGCATCGGCGAGCTGGTTCTGGCAGTGCTTCATCAGCTCCATGCCGCGCTTGTAGGCGGCGATGGAAGCTTCGAGTTCAAGCTTGCCGCCTTCCATGCTGGCGACGATGTCCTCGAGTTCGGCGAGCGCCGTCTCGAATTTCATGTCGGCGATGGGCGTTTGGTCCATGTCAGGGGCGTTCGGGGAAACAGGCGAAAATACTCTATCAAGGGGCTTCAGGTCAAATGCGCGGCGGGGTAAAATCCTGCTTTTTAACCCGCTGGAGGCGTGGAATGTCCGACGTGGCGAATTTGTCCCGTTTGGCCCCAGCAGTTTCCCAACTGCCGGTGGACTGGTACTTCGATGAATCGGTGTATGAGCTGGAGAAAAAGCTCATCTTCGATGCCGGTCCGGGCTATGTTGGGCACCAGTTGATGGTGCCGGAAGCGGGTGACTACCGTTCGCTGGAGTGGAAGGACCACGGCCAGATGCTGCTCAACGGCGGCAGTGAGGGCAAGAACGCCGGGATCTGGCAGATGTCCAATGTCTGCCGTCACCGTCAGGCGATCATGCTGCAGGGCGCCGGCAAGCTGAACGGGCCGATTGTCTGCCCGATCCACCGCTGGACCTACGATCATGGCGGCGATCTGATCGGTGCGCCGCACTTCCCGCAGAATCCCTGTCTGAACCTGAACAAGGCCAAGCTGGAAAACTGGAATGGACTGCTCTTCAAGGGGCCGCGCTCGGCCAACGCCGACCTCGGTGGCATGAAGGTGACGCCGGATCTCGATTTCACTGGCTACAAGCTCGACCACGTCGAGATGCACGAGTGCAACTACAACTGGAAGACCTTCATCGAGGTCTATCTTGAGGACTACCACGTTGTGCCCTACCACCCCGGCCTGGGAAACTTCGTCACCTGTGACGACCTGAGCTGGCAGTTTGGCGACTGGTATTCGGTGCAAAAGGTTGGCATCACTTCGCTGATGAAGTCGGGGTCCGCCGCCTATGACCGCTGGCAGAAGGTGGTTCGGGAGTATTACGGCGACCGGGGAGAGAAGCCGCCGCAAGGGGCGATCTGGTTGACCTACTACCCGAACATCATGGTTGAGTGGTATCCGCACGTGCTGGTCGTGTCGACGCTGATTCCGCAGGGGCCGCACAAGACGATCAATGTCGTCGAGTTCTACTACCCCGAGGAAATCGTCGATTTCGAACGCGAATTCATCGAGGCCGAACGCGCTGCCTACATGGAAACCGCCATTGAGGATGACGATATCGGCGAGCGTATGGATCGCGGTCGGATGGCGCTACTGGCCGAAGGGCGCAACGAGGTCGGCCCTTACCAGAGCCCGATGGAAGATGGCATGCAGCATTTCCACGAGTTTTACCGGCGGATCATGCAGAAGGATATCGAGGCGCGCTGAGCCTTTACCGCATCGCAAGAGGGCGTCGGGGTAAAATCCGGCGCCCTTTGTCTTTTTGAGTTCCCCCTGATGCAGTCTTTGTGGATGATCGCCGCCAGCTTCCTGTTCGCCTGCATGGGCGTTTGCGTCAAGCTGGCTGCCGAGACGCATTCGGCGGTCGAAATTACCTTCTATCGCAGCTTCATTTCGCTGCTTCTGATGTTCGGGCTGGTGCGCCTTCGCGGCGTCTCGTTGAAAACCCCTCATTGGCGTTGGCAGGTAACGCGTGGCGCGGTCGGTTTCTCGGCCCTGTTCGCCTATTTTTACGCCATTACCTTGTTGCCGCTGGCGACTGCGGTGACGCTGAACTACACTTCGGCGATCTTTCTGGCCCTCTATCTCGGCTTTGCTGGCATGCAGCTACGCAAGGGAATACTCGGGGCGCTAATGCTTGGCTTGGTTGGTGTGGTCATGCTGCTGAAGCCAACCTTCCATGCGGACCAACTGCTAGGCGGCCTGATCGGCCTCGGTTCCGGCGTGCTGGCTGGCATGGCCTATTTCAGCGTGCGTGAGCTTGGGGCCCGTGGCGAACCGGAAATGCGCACGGTATTCTACTTTTCGCTGGTGTCGTCGGTGGGGGCCGGGCTGTGGCTGGTCTTCAGTCAGATACACGCGGTCGATCAGCGGAGCGGATTGCTCCTGCTCGGTGTCGCCTGCTTTGCCACGGTGGCTCAGTTGGCCATGACAAGGGCCTACACGCGCGGCAAGACGCTGATGTCGGCAGCGCTGGCCTACAGCACGGTGATCTTTTCCAGCCTGTTCGGCATGCTGATCTGGGGCGAGGTGCTGGATGCCTCGGCCTGGGCGGCGATCGGCCTGATTATCCTGTCCGGCATCGCAGCCACGCACTTTTCGCGTGCCAGTCCGGTCGAGCAGGATTAGACTAGCTGTTAGTTATTGGTCGTTAGCGCTTAGCCCGTCAGGGAGGGCATTCCAGCTACTAGCGACTAACAAATAGCAACCAACAACATCAGGAGCCAAACCATGATCGTCATCGACCACCAAGCCAGCCGCGTTAACGTGTCTGTTTTCGGCGAATTTACGCTGGCCGACTACAAGGAATTCGAAGAGGTCGTCAATTTCAAGGTCAAGTTCGAAGGTCCGGTCGACCTTTATTTCGATCTTTCCCAGATGGCTGGCCTGACACTGGACGTGGCCTGGGAAGAGGTCAAGTTCTCGCGGGCTCACGCCAACGACTTCAAGCGTGTCGCCGTCGTCACCGACAGCCAGTGGGTGACGTGGAGCGCCTGGATCTCGCAGACCTTCGTCAATGCCGATGTCGAAGTCTTCGATAACGCCGACGAAGCCAAGGCCTGGCTGGCCTGATCTGCCATGAGCTACACCACGCTGGTTGATGCGGCGACGCTGCAGGCGCATCTCGACGACCCTAATTGGCTGGTGGTCGACGTTCGTCACCAGCTTTCCGATACCGGCTACGGCGAACGTGTCTATGCCGAGAGCCATATTCCCGGCGCTGCCTTCCTGCATTGCGACCGCGATCTGTCCGGGGCGATGACCGGCTGCAACGGACGCCATCCCTTACCTGATCCGGAAAAACTGGCGCAACGGCTGGGCGAAATCGGCATCGGGGCGACGACGCAGGTTGTCGTCTACGATGACGCACAAGGCATGATTGCCGGGCGTCTGTGGTGGTTGCTGCGCTGGCTGGGGCACGACGCAGTGGCCCTGCTTGATGGCGGTTTGCAGACTTGGCAAGCCGCGGGCGGGGCGATGGCGGGTGTGCTGCCGACCTTGGTGCCTCGGGTTTTCGTTCCTTTGTCGCAGGAACTGCTGGTTCCAGCCGATTACGTGCTGGAGCGTATCGAAACGTCACAGATGCATCTGGTTGATGCGCGTGGCCCGGAACGTTTTCGCGGTGAGAACGAAACTATCGATCCGGTCGGTGGCCATATTCCCGGTGCGGTCAATCGTTTCTTCAAGGACAATCTGCTGCCGGACGGTCGTTTCAAGCCGGCGGCCCAGTTACGCGCCGAATGGCTGGCCGTGCTGGCCGGTTCAACCCCCGAGCAAGTCATCCACCAGTGCGGTTCTGGCGTATCGGCCTGCCTGAACATGGTTGCCATGGAAATTGCCGGCCTGCCAGGTTCCCGTCTGTATGCCGGTTCATGGAGTGAGTGGTGTGCAGATCCGGGGCGGCCGATTGCATGCTGACAGAAGCTTTTTTACGCGAACGGCGGCTTGACCTCAGTCAAAAAAAGGGCGTGCGTTCGGTGTAGCGTAGTGCGGATGTCATTTTTGCTTGGGATTGTCGCGTGAGATTCCGCAAACTGTTTTTGGTTTTTTCTCGATTTCCATGCTGAGCGCTGCATTGGCTGACTCCGGCGATCTTGCCGATCTGAATCCGGCCGGTACGCCGGTAATCACCGACTTCGAGCAAAACGAGGCCTGGAAGGCTCAGGTGCTCAGCGGTATTCACGAACAGCGGACCGGGGTAGGGTTCCTGAAAGAGCAAGGGGCCAGGTACCCCCCGTTCAATCGCCAGAACTCGCTCGGTCGATACGATATTCGTGGCTTGTACGACACGGATTACAAAAAGGAATGATCATGGAAAGCCCCAAGACTGGCATCCTGATCCTGACCATGCTGGCTGCCACTACGCTCGCTGGCGGCTTTCTCGGCTGGACCGTTCGTCCGCAAGGAGCAAGCCCGCAAAGCGCCGTGGCGCTACCGGTCGGTAGCCCGAGCACCGACCTCTTGCGCGCCACCTGCGATCCGATTCACTTCAAGCCGGCCATCGACAGCGCTACCGACGACCAGAGCCTGGCCTGCCACCGCGAGGAGCTTGAAGATAAAGTGCGCGAAACCACGCCGGCCGGCGT
>JAGTRV010000150.1 GCA_018262245.1 Pseudomonadota bacterium
ATGGTCAGGCGCATGATCAGCATGCCGAAACGGTGCGTGCCGATCTCGAAAGAGGTGGGCGGCGGCGTCCGGGTCAAGGTGTCGGCAATGGCGCCAATGGCGGTGCCGGCGCCGGTATTGACGACCTGAACCTTGGCACTGCCGCTGATCACCGTGGTCCCCATGAACACCGCATTGGCGGCATCCTGAATATCGGTGGCCGTGGCCGCCAGTTCGCCCGGGCGCTTTTCTACCGGATAGGGCTCGCCGGTCAGCAGGGCCTGCTTGACGAAAAAGTCATTCGATTCCAGCACCAGACCATCGGCCGGAATCATGTCGCCGGCCGAGAGCACGACAATATCCCCTGGCACCACCTCGGCGACGGCGACGTCGAGCCGCTGGCCGTCGCGAATCACGCTTGCCCGCAATGACACCGACTGGCGCAGGCTGGCCGCCGCCTTGCCGGCCCGGTGTTCCTGAACGAAATCGAGCGTGACGCTGAACGTCACCATCACGAAGATGATGAAAAAATTGGTCATCTCGCCGGTCATGGCCGAAATCGCACTGGCGACGAGCAGCAGCAGGACCAGCGGATTCTTGAAGCGGGCCAGGAACTGTAGCCACAAGGGCTGTTCCTGATGATCGCTGAACAGGTTGGGGCCGAATTTACTCAGGCGCAGCTTGGCTTCACCACTCGACAAGCCGGTGGTCGCCGAAGCGGTTGCCCTTGCCGGATCAGGAAGCGGCTCAAGCCACCAGGGCCGGATATTCGAATCTGTTGCCATTCTAGAAGCCACCCTCTTTGATCAAGATCGGCTAATCGGTCAGTCCCAGCGTCTGGAATCGTAGCACCTCAGCGCCCATCCTCGACGCTGGCGAGCCGCAACTGATTTGGCCCCGGCCAAAGAGGAGCATTTCCTTCCGATGAACAAACACCTCGGCCTGTTTATCAAAGGTCACAAAGCTGCCATTCGTGCTCTGATCGATAAAGACAAAACGGTCGAGACGGCGTTCAATCCTGCCGTGTTGGCGCGAGCAGCGGGCCGCACGGACAACGATATCGCTGTCCGGCAGGCGACCGATCCGGGTAATCGGCTGGTTCTCGTCAAGCACCATCTCGGCACCCCGGAAGCGCAGGCTGAGTCGCCCCGCGCCATCGCCGGCATCGGCCAGGGCAAGGCTCAATGCCATTTGTTCAGGTTCCTGCGTCGGCACCTGAAACACGCCCAGGCGCCGCTGGCCACAATTCAGGACGACGTCCGGCACACGGTCGCCGGCCAGTTCCAGCCAGGGAAAAAGCCTGGCTCGTCGGGGCACGCTGAGCAGGATCCGGCCGGGCTGGGCGGCGGCAGAAAGATTGGCCGCCGGGTTGTTACCTTCGGCCGGAAAATACCGCCCTTCCCTCGCCTGATGTCCGGCGCACAGTCCGACACCAACGGCCAGGGGAAATCCGGAATGCGGGGGCAAAGCGGATACACGCTGCTGTATCTCGAGGGCGGACTTGAAGGCAATGGCGCCATCGTTAAAAAAAGCCATCAGCTTGCTGCCCTGATAATCCACCAGGCGACCACCATGATTCTCAACAGCGCGCCGAATGCGTTTGGCACAGCGTTCAATCACGTAGCGCGCTTCCGGGTCGCCGAGACTCTGCACCCGCTTCGTTCCGTCGGCCACATTGACGCAAAGCACCGCCAATCGCATTTCATTCGTGACGTTCAAGAGATTCACTTGCGCCGCGTAAAACCCATGACGAGGGAGACCAGGGCCAAAAGCACGAAGATGAAAAACAGGATCTTGGCGATTTCGACAGCCCCCGCTGCGATACCGGTAAAGCCGAATAGCGCTGCGATCAGCGCGATGATGAAAAACACAATGGCGTAGCGCAACATGATGAACCCTTCCTTTTTAGCCCAGACAAAAGCCGTCAAGGCACCGGCGACGCGGCAATCAGTCCGCATCGTGACCTGACGTCGGTTTCTGGTCTGTACGCCAGGACACAGATAGAGGCCGCAGAAGCGAGACGAATATCGATTTTGCATTATCGCTCTCGACCCCGGCTAAACCGTGCGAACGCAAATTCGACTTAGAGCAGTCTCTGCAGCAGGCTGGCGCCCCACTCCTGGAGGCGCAACAACAGGGATCGGTTCGCCCAGTCTTCTGCACTGATCGCCTTCGATGCCGCAAGGTCGCGGGCAATCATGGCCTTCATCTGCAAGCCGAAATCGCGACCGAGGATCACTGCATTGACCTCGTCATTATCGAGAAAGCTGCGCCAGTCCAGATTGGTCGAACCGACACATGACCAGACGCCATCGATCAGCGCCGTCTTGGAATGAAGCAGCGCCCCGCCCCGCTCGTGAATCTTGACGCCCGCCTTGAGCAGCGCTGAATAGTGCGACCGGCCGGCATGAAAGACAATGTTCGAATCGGTCTGACTGGGCAGGATCAGATTGACATCGACCCCGCGCCCGGCCGCATCGCTGAGGGCCTTGAGCAACCGGGGATCGGGAACGAAATAGGCATTGGTCAAGTGAATCTCTCTTTCGGCATTGCCAATGGCCGAGATCAGCGTCAGGTAAATCAGGCTGTAGGGGTCGTCCGGCGTACTGCCGATGGCACGGACGATATCCTTGCCCTGCGCCTTGAGTTCCGGAAAGTAATTTCGGCCAGCCAGCGGTTTGCCTTGCTGCTTGGCCCAGGTGTCCATGAACAATTTCTGCAACTCGCCAACGACTGGCCCTTCGATCTGCAAATCGGTATCGCGCCAGTCAATCGCGCTACCCAGCGCCTTCTTGGCGCGCCGTGAGCCAGGGCTCGATGAATAGACATTGCTGATATTGATGCCGCCAATGAAGGCAATCCGCCCATCGACGACCAGCAGCTTCCGGTGATCCCGATTGTTGAACAGCCACTGCCCCTTGGCGATGAGCGGGTTGATCGGGTTGAACTCGACGACGTTGATGCCGCCTTGCCGCAGGCGGTCGAAATACGCCGCTGGGGTATTCATGCCGCCGAAGCTGTCATAGATCACATTGACCTGCACGCCCTGCTGCTGTTGAGCCAGCAACAAGTCAGCAAACTGGCGCCCGATTTCATCGTCCTCAATGATGTAGGACTCCAGGTTGATATGGTCACGGGCGGTACGGATGGCGGCAAACATGGCGGCGTAGGTGGCCTCGCCGTCCTGAAGCAGGATGACCTTGTTGCCGACGATCAGCGGACTGCCCACGATGGCTTGCTCGAGCGCGATCTGCTTGTCGAGAATATCGATGTCGCCTGCGCTGCTTTTCAGACTGGCGACGATGGCGGCGCTTTTCTCGGGCGAAACGGTCCCGCGCGCACTCTCGAAACGGGCTGTTTGCGCGGAATGCCGGGCGATGATGGCATCGGTATCGGGCAGCATCGCACAACCGGCGGCAACGAACAGCAGAAACGCTGACGTCAGCGCCAGTCTCAAGTGCGAACAGGCCTTCACCATGCGGTCGATATCCGGGCTAGGCAGCAAAACCACGATTGCCTACTCACCGCCTGTCCCGGAATAAATCTAGCGAAGGCTCAACGGGCCGGCGCAGGGGTTGGCGGGATGACGATAACCGTGTCGCTGCTGGTTTTTCCTGGCTCGCCGGTTGCCCCGGTCGAACCGGTGGCGCCAGTGCCACCACTGGAACCGGTGGCGCCGGTATCACCCGTTGATCCGGTCGCTCCCGTCTGGCCGGTCGTGCCACTCGAACCAGTGGCCCCTGTCGGGCCAGCCGGACCAGGCACAGGCACGGTGACCACAGTCGGTGTCACGACGGTCGGTTTTTTGTCACAGGCACTTAACGCCAAGGCAGCCAAAACTGCCGCAAAGATGATCGAATATTTCATGGAAATTCCTCCTGGCTATTGAATGAGAGCCCATCCGCTTGGCAGCCATGCAAGCACCGGGAGTTACCACGTCAAAGTACCCCGACGTCCTTGTCAGCTCCGTTCGCTGGCGCACAAAGAGCCACGAAAAGATCACTCGAAACGATAATCGGCCGCCGCAGTCAATTTCCAGGCCCCATCGCCGCTCAGTTCCAGTACCTGCGGGTGGAATTTCAGGATCGATGGCCGATGGCCGACGCTGACCAGAGTCGTCTTCGTTGCCGCGAGCAGTCGATACAGACTCTCCTCATTGGCGATATCGAGGGCGCTGGTCGCCTCATCGAGGATGGCATAGCGCGGCTCGATCAGCAGGACGCGGGCGAAAGCGACGCGTTGTTGCTCGCCTACCGATAGCACCTTGCCCCAGTCCAGTTCAGCATCCAGACCATCGAAATTCGTGGCGATGTCGGGCAGATTGACCTGTTTCAGCACATTCAGCAGCTCGGCGTCCGTCAGGCCTTTCTCGACATTCGGGTAAAGCAGCTGGTTGCGCAGGCTCCCTTGAACCATGTAAGGCCGCTGCGGCAGGAAGAGCATTTCCCGGCTATCCGGCCCGATGATCCGTCCGCTGCCCGAGTGCCACAACCCGGCGATGGCGCGCAATAGCGAACTCTTGCCGCAACCGCTGGGGCCGACGATCAGCAAGCCATGTCCGGGGCTGATGGTCAGCGACAGGTTCTTGAGCAAGGTCCGCTCGTGATTCGGTGTGCGCAGCGTCAGCTTTTCGATGGCCAGATCCTGGCCAGGAACAAACTGGATAACGCGATCTTTGGCAGATGATGCGCTGCCACTGTCGACGAGAAACTTGCGGAAGGTGTCGAGACGCCGAATCCCGGCCGCAAACTTGCTCAGGTTGTCGAAGTTATCGACGATCACCGTCAGCGCGCTCAGGATGGCGGCGAAAGCCCCCGCCGCCTGAACAGCCCGGCCGACTTCAAGCTCACCGGAGATCACGCGCTCGGCAATGATGGCGCTGGGCAGCACGACCGTCAGGAAACTGTAGCCAAACTGGAACAGGTTCAGATTCAACTGCACCCGGATCAGCTTGCTGAGATTCTTGAAGATTTCGTTGAAATACCCGCCAACCAGCGATGATTCGCGTGCTTCGCCGCGATAGAAGGCGATAGCCTCGGCATTCTCGCGGATGCGCACCAGACTGAAGCGAAAATTGGCTTCGCGCTTGAGCTGATAGAAGTTCAGCCCGATCAGGATCTTGCCAAAAACCAGCAGCGTCACCGCCGTACCCGCGGCGGCATAGATGACCAGGAAGGCAACCAGCTCTTTCGAAATGGACCAGAGTACGCCGGAAAAGGCCACCAGCTGAAGCAGCGCCCCGAACAGCACCATCAGGAACTGCAGTGAGCGCTGGGTAAAGGTATTGATGTCCTCGGCAATCCGCTGATCCGGATTATCGATATCGGCGCTGGCGTTCAGTTCGTAATAGGCGCGATGGCTGAAATAATCACCGAGAAAATCCCGCGTCAGCCAGCGCCGCCAGTGCAAGGCGAGCCGGTCCCGGACGTAGTAATAAAAACCAAAGACCGGCACGCCGATGACCAGGATAAGCAGGCTTTTCTGAATCGAAAGCCAGAAACGGTCGATATCCTTCGCCGCCAGCGCCGAGGTAAATTCGCCGGTCTGCTCATTGAAAAAGACTGCAAAGCCGGTTTGCCCAAGGAGTAACAGAATGAGCAGTAAAAGCAGTCGCCTGGCCTGCCACCTCTCCTCGCGAAACCAGTAGGGTGCGGCGATTTTGCGAAAACGCAGCCAGAGGTGGCGATCAAAGCTGATCATTTGCTGGCGGGACGATTTCGCCCTTTCCCGGCCCATGCCAAATTTGACGAAAGGCCGGCTGAGGCATTTAGCGCTTTATTCGCTCTTGGCGACAAAGCGCACCTTTGTTGCCGGCCCGGAAGCTGACACCTGAATGCGTCGGGTTTGCCACGCTCCGTTGATTTCAACGGCAATCTGATAGCTGCCGGCAGGCAGTTTCAGGTAAAGCAGCGGCCCCTCGGTCGCGCCGGAAACCTTCATTTGCCCGTTGCGGCGGCTGACCGTAAAGGGAACCCCGGCCAGATAGTTGCCAAGCACCCCGGTCATCATCACATGAACGTTTCACCAACGCCACCGCTGATCCAGGAAACCTCAGCTTGCGTGCTGCTGGCGACATTGCTTTTTGCGGCATCGTCGACATCAACGGCTAGCGCTGGCAAACATTGCAAGGCCAGTACCATGGCAATGAACCCAAGGCGGCCATGGCGCGTTTGCGCCTTGCCGATAGAGACTGCTGCGAGATTAGTCATGGCTGGCCTCACCGACGCTGACCACGGTCATCACCACCCCGTTGGTGGTCATCCCGGTCGTACCCGCGATGATCATCGCGGCGTCCATCATGACGTCCGTCATCACGGTAACGGTTTTGCTCCCGGTAACGCGGGACGTACTGGTTGTTGTACCAGCCATCGCGAACAAAATAGACCCGCTCGTCACAGGCGTTATAGGCCGCACAATGCCGGCGCCAGTTCCTGGCATGCCCCGGCGGCACACGCATATAGACCGGCGGACGCCCCTCTGGCACGCGCTCGATCATCCGTGGCTGCCGATAGAGCAGTTGCGGTTGCGGATAATCACCGATATCGAGACGGCCATAAAAGCCGGGCTGACCAACACTGACCGATACACCGACATCGGCAGCCCGTGTCGGCGCCGATGCGGCAGCCAGTAACACTGCAAGCAGGAATAATTTCATGCTGAAACTCCTTTGTCCGTTGCCCAGCCTATTTCTTGTCGCCCTGAGCGGCATCCTGAATCTTGTTGCCGGCTTTCTCGATCTGCTGACCCGCTTTTTCTGCGGCCTGATCGACTTGCTTGCCAGCCTGTTCGACCGGACCTTCCTTCTTCTGGCAAGCGCTTAGTGCGACGAGCAGGGCGGCCATCATCACGGCTGCGCTGAGTGTTTTTCCTGGTTTGATCATTTGCTTCTCCTTAAACTGGCAATAAACGGATGGCCCGACCATGCCGGCCGGGCGCATCGCGTTTGGTCACCGGCCCTTACTTGGCCACTTCGTGACCGATGACGCCGCCAACGACAGCGCCACCGACCGTTCCGGCAGCACTGCCACCGGTCAGCACCGCGCCGCCGATAGCGCCGGCACCGGCACCGATGGCGGTGCTCTGCCCTTGCGACGACATGCCGGAACAGGCACCGAGACCGAGCAAAGCGGTTACGACAACCGCGTTGAACGAGACTTTCTGCATGGTTTTCATGGGATTTACTCCTGATGAAACGTCGTGTCTGACGCCTGAATTAGCGCCAGTAATTACTTGTTGAAACGCGCCTTGGCCTGGCTCAGGCAGGAGTCCTTGGCGGTACCCGAGTAGGTGTCGCACTTTTCCTTGGCGACCGAGTAGTTGGCATCGCTCTTGTCTTCTGCCGCATCCTTGCGGGCATCAGAGCCCTTCTTGCTGGCATCGCTACGCGCATCGGCTGTCTTTTCATCGGCCTTGGTATTGGCTTCCGAAGTTTTCATTTGCGCCTTGGCATCAGCCAGGGCGGTCGTTTCGGCCGCCTTGGCTTCCTTGACGCAGACGTCCTTGGCATTGCCGGCCAGGTCGTCACATTTTTCGATGGCGACATCATGATCGGCCTCGGCCTTGGCAACGCGTGCCTCGTAGCGATGCTTCTGCGTCGGCTCATAGGAAGCCTTGAGTTCGGCTTCGGCAACCTTCTCCTTGCCTTTGGCTTCGGCCGAGCAGATATCCTTGGCGTTACCGGAGAGCGAGCTGCAGGTTGCCTTGGCGGCTTTGTACTCGGCACCAATCTTGTCCTTGGCGGCCTTGTACTCGGTTTTTGACATACCTTCAGCCATGGCGCCGGTGCTGAAAGCCAGAGCAATTGCAAGTGCGGCTACGTTGATGTTGAACTTGTTCATGTTGTTCCTTGATGGAAGTGATTCGTTTCGCCGCGGCAGGTGATGCCGCTTTCTTCACCGGAATCGCGCAGCGTGACTGCGGCGGCGATTCCCGCAGCAATGGCTGCAATGGGATCGGATGAACCCAGCTTATGGGCTCGGCGCCAAGCCATCTGTCCCTTGGCGCACATAAGGAAAAAACGCCTCACCATGAGCGCCAGCCGACTTAAGCACTGACCCCGAACAAGGCGCCAATTCCAGCGGTCATGGCCATCGCCAGCGCGCCCCAGAGGGTCACCCGGAGGGTTGCCATGAGCACCGGAGCACCACCGACGGCGGCGGATAGTGCCCCTAGAACAGAAAGAAACAGCAATGCACTTCCCGCCACCGCCCAGGCCAGCCAATGACTCGGTGCCAGCAATACCACCAACAACGGCAATGCGGCCCCCAGCGAAAATGCCAGCGCCGAACTCAGTGCCGCCTGGAGCGGCCGGGCGGTCGAAATATCGGTAATCCCAAGCTCGTCGCGGGCATGCGCGCCCAGCGCATCGTGCGCCGTCAGTTGCGTGGCCACCGCGGCTGCAAGCGCAGGATCAAGACCACGCTTGACGTAAATCGCTGCCATCTCCGCATGTTCATGCGCAGGATCACTCGCCAATTCCTCTTTTTCACGTGTCAAATCGGCGCGTTCGGTATCCGACTGGGAACTGACCGAGACATATTCACCGGCAGCCATTGATGAGGCACCGGCTACCAGTCCCGCAACACCGGAAATCAGGATCGCCTTGGCATCCACGCCGGCCGCTGCAACACCCAGGATCAGACTGGCCGTGGACACAATGCCGTCGTTGGCGCCAAGCACCGCCGCACGCAGCCAGCCGATCCGCGTTGTCCGGTGCATTTCAGGATGTCGGCTTGATAATCGGGTACGCATTGAAGAGCGAGTCAGAACTGAAACAGCGTCAACCCCAGCCCCAGGCTGGTCTGCCGCTGGTTGTAGTCAAGCAGGGTCTCGCCATAGCCATGGAACAACTGGGCATACCAGCGCAGTCCGGTCGGTTGATTGGCGAATACCGGGTAGGTCCAGTCAAGTTGCAGCGAGCCGCGACTGGCCGACTTCATATTGGTTCGCCAGGTCAGGCCGAGCGTCGAAGTACCGGGCAACCAGGCCATATTGACCTCACCCCGCCCGATGTAATCCGCGAGATCCGGGTTGTCATCCTTGCCCTGCAAGCGAATCCGTTGATTGCCACGAATCTGAAGAGTGAAGTCGCCGTGCTCGAAACCGGCGCCCATGGTGACCCGGTTCCAGCTACGGGAAAGCGGATCGCTTTGTCCGTTCGACTGGTGGGCAAAACCCAGCTGAAGCATGCGCAGGTTCCAGCCCAGTGGCAGCCTCCCGAATTTCTCGGGTACCGGCACGACATAGATCATTTCCGGCTGGTAATCGGTGCTGCGAAATGGCGAGGAATCACCGGCATCCCACAATTGCCAAAGCGAGCGTTGGGTGTAGGCAGCCCACAGGTCGGCGCCCGGCAAAAGAAGGTCTTCGACGACCTTGGCCCGCAATGAAATTTGCAGCTTGGCTTCGATACTGCGGTAGCCGCTATTGGCCGCACCAGCCTGCTGGGTCGGACTATGCGGCGTACGGTTG
Organism: Pseudomonadota bacterium; assembly: GCA_018262245.1. GTDB lineage: Bacteria > Pseudomonadota > Gammaproteobacteria > Burkholderiales > Rhodocyclaceae > Azonexus. The sequence goes on from JAGTRV010000150.1 coordinate 9,451, forward strand.
ATGTTCGAGGTGTAGTGAAGCGGAAGCAGGAAGTTGGGCAGATAGGTTCGAACGACAAAGGTATTGCGCTTGTCGGTCGGCCCCAGTTCCCAGGTTTTCGACATGACTGACGATTCACGCTGGCTGTCGCTGGTCGCCACCTGCGCATCGACCTGGGCATCGCTGACCGTCTCGCTCCCTGCTTTCAATCGCTTGTAGGCATTGTCATAACAGGCCAGTCGCAAGCGGTCATCCGCTTCGGCAGCGCACCCGGCCAGGGGCTCCGCTGACATGACCAAACGTGGCAAAAAGGCCAGCGCAAGCACAACCATCTTCTTGTTCATACATCCCCGATGCCACACCTGCCCTTTCGACAGTTGGCGCCAAGGCTACGCCTTCCGGATCGGCGGCTCTGTGTGCTGGCGCACAGAGCCGCCCGCGCGTTTCAATTACATGAAAAACATAAGCGAATTGCGTTTCACCGCGCATCCTTATCCTGCAAACAGGCTGCCGCAGCGTACGGTGATGAAGAGATTCCGTTTTCGCCACCGCTTCATGCCGGAACTGGCCACCTCGGTGGTTGGCGCTAGGTGGCAACCACCTGGTGATTGGCAGATAGCGGCACGAAACTCGAACTTGCACCGTCGAGGGCATCGATCACCCCATTCTCGATGTCGTACACCCAGCCGTGCAGGTTCAGGCGGCGCTGTGCGAGGGCCAGCGCAACCGACGGATGCGTGCGGATATTGGCGAGCTGGGCGATCACGTTCTGGCGAACCAGCGCATCCGCTTTCTCCTGCTGGGTCGCGTACGTCTCCGAAGCGACGATGGCCTTGGCGGAATCCGCGTGGCGCAACCAGTGGGCGACCGCCGGCAGATGATCGAGGCATTGACAGCTGGAAATTGCCGCCATCGCCCCACAATTCGAATGACCGCAAATCACGATATCGCTGACCTGAAGGACAGATACCGCATACTCGACGGTTGCCGAAACACCGCCCGGCTCGGGCCCGTAGGATGGCACGATGTTGCCCGCGTTACGAATGACGAACAGATCGCCGGGTTCCTGCTGGGTAAACAATTCCGGCACCACCCGACTATCCGAACAGGTCACAAACAGCACCTTGGGGTTCTGCTGCTGCGCCAATTGCTTGAATAGCTGCGTTCTTTCCGGAAAGACGTCCTTCTGAAACTTCAAGAAACCTTCAATGACCTTTTGCACGACTTAACTCCGGGAGGGTATCTGATGTGGAAATGCCCGCAATAGAGCCGGAGCGGGCAGAAAAGTTCCAAGGGCGATTCTGAGCAGTGACCAGGAAATACTACTGTCCTTGTCTTTCCGAGATCAAGCCTTGCCGAAACCAGTAAAAACCACCCCAAAAAAGGGGGAAAAGTGACTTTTTTCTGATTTCACAGCAACGGCAGAAAACCGATCGCGAACGGTCGGATAGCCGGATTGAACGGTATCCGGCCAGGCAAAAAGAGCTGGATAACGAGTCAATATTCAATAAAATCAATGACTCGCAGCTGGACACCCAAAATTTCTCCCTGTAATTTCGCAACAGCAACGGATGCCGCAGAGCATCCAGCACCCCAACCACAATATTTCTGGAGACGCCGATGTGCTGCGAATTTGAGGAAATGGCCATCCAGCTGGCGCGCAACGCACAACGCGCCGGCGGCGCCAATAGCCGGCTGGTGAACAGTCTGATGAAACTGATCGAACATCATGATGGCGGCTTGCCGACGCTGGCCGAGCGCTTCCGCCAAGGCGGGCTGGAGCGCCAATTACGTTCCTGGATCGGAACTGGCGACAATCTTGAAATGCCGATTTGCGCCGTCCGCGAGGCACTCGGCGAGAAGGCCTACCATCGCCTGGCCCGCCGCCTTGATCTCGAAGCCGACGAAGCCAGTGCCATCCTCGCGGAAGCGCTACCCCACGCCATCAATCGGCTGACGCCGAACGGCCGGATCGAGGAACCCCGTCCCCGCTTCAGCGGTTTCGGCATCTTCAGCCGCTTGCTCGGCGCCCACTGAAGCGGGCGCCAGAGAGGCGTTCAGGATAAACCGAGGCGCTCTTTGAGTTCGCCAAACAGGCGCCGGCTGACCGGTAGCCGACGACCACCGTGGGTGACGATCTCGGCGCCACCGATATCCTGAAATACGATTTCCTGGATCTGCTCCGGATTGACCAGGTACTGCCGGTGGCAACGCAATAGCGGTGTCTTTTCTTCCAGCGTGCGCAGGGTCAATTCGGTGAAATGCTCGGCGCCATCCTGAGTCACGACGTACACCCCCGTCGTATTGGAATAGGCATATTCGACGCTATCGACCTTGACCAGTTGCACCCGTTGATGACCCGGACAGGGAATCTGCTTGAGCGGCGCAGCGGCCTTGAACAAAGCCTCATTTGGCGCCCGGTCGCGGCGCAGGCGCTGCAGCGTGATCTCCAGCCGCGCTGGATCGATCGGCTTGAGCAGGTAATCGAAGGCATCCTGATCGAAGGCCTGCAAGGCGTATTCGTTGTACGCAGTGAGAAAAACGATACGCGGCATCTTTTCCGGATCGAGCATGCTCAACAGCTCCAGGCCGCTGACGCGCGGCATCTGGATATCCAGAAACACCACTTCCGGATGCAGCCGGTTGATTGCCGACAGACCGTCGATGGCGTTGGCGCATTCGCCGAGGATGACAATATCCGGCTCCTTGGCCAGGACACGGGCGATTTCCTCGCGGGCCGGGGTTTCGTCGTCAATGATCAATACGTTCAAGGCTTGCTCCTTGGATGGGCCGACAGTCGCTGGGCGGGATCGGTAAGCGGAGGGTCACTCGCGTGCAAACTTCGGGTTCACACTCGATTTCCATGCCGTAACGCGAGCCATAGCGATTGACGATACGACGACGAACTAGATTGACGCCGAGTCCGCCGCTGTCGGTCGATGGCACATAGAGGCCGGCATTGTCTTCGACGCAGAGCAGCAGATCGTCGCCCTCTTCCCGTGCCGAAATACGCACCCGGCCAACGCCCAGCAGTTGCGAGGTGCCGTGTTTGATCGCATTTTCGACCACCGGTTGCAATGAAAATGCCGGCATGCGGACATGCTTGAGATGGTCCGGAATGTCGAACTCGACCTCCAGCTTGTCGAGGAAGCGGGCCTGTTCGATTTCCAGATACGCCGCGACGTGGGCGACTTCTTCGCTAAGGGCGGCCTCCTCGCTCGGCCGCTTGAGGTTCTTGCGGAAGAAGGTCGACAGATTGAGCACCAGATGACAGGCCTTTTCCGGATCGCGCCGAATGACGGCCGATAGCGTGTTCAGCGCATTGAACAGAAAGTGCGGATTGACCTGGGCATGCAACAGCTTGATTTCCGATTGCGCCAGCATTTCGCGCTGGCGCATGTAGCGGCCGGCCAGGATCTGATTGGAGAGCAACCGGGCGATGCCTTCGCCCAGCGTCCGGTTGATGGTCGAGAACAGACGGCTGCGCGGTTCGTAGAGCTTGATGGTACCGATCACCCGCCCATCTTCGCCGACCAGCGGGATGATCAGCGAGGCGGCGAGCGGGCATTTCGGGTTGATCGAGCAGCGATAGGCGATTTCATTGCCGTCGGCGTAAACCACCTCGTTACGCTCGATTGCCTGGCGGGTCAGCACAGAACTGATCGGCGTTCCCGGGATATGGTGGTCGGCACCGATGCCGATGAAGGCCAGCAGGTGTTCGGTATCGGTAATGGCCACAGCGCCGACACCGGTTTCCTCATACAGTACCTGCGCCACCTGTGCACTGGTATCGATGTTGAAGCCGTCGCGCAAGACCCCCTCGACCCGGGCGGCGATGGCCAGGGCCTTGGTCGAGAACACCGTCGATTGCCGTTCGTACAACTGCCGGCGATCGAGCAGGATGCGCATGAACAGTCCGGCCCCCAGGGCGTTGGCGAGGCACATCGGGACGGCGATCTGTTCGACCAGGTGGAAAGCCACCGAGAAGGGTTTGACCAGCAACAACAGCGTCAGCATCTGGGCGATTTCCGCCACGAAGGTGACCAGCGCCACCGGTAGCGGCTGAAAAATGGCACCAACCTTGCCCTGCTGCATCATGTGACGGTGGAACATGCCGCCGATCAGACCTTCGATGATGGTCGAGATCATGCAGGCCTGGGCCGAAATACCACCCAGCGAATAGCGATGCAGCCCGCCGGTGAAACCGACCGCCAGGCCAACCGACGGGCCGCCCAGGATGCCGCCGAGCACGGCGCCGATGGCGCGCGTGTTGGCAATCGAATCGTCGATCTTCAGGCCGAGGTAGGTGCCCATGATGCAGAACAGCGAGAACACCACGTAGCAGGTCGCCCGGTGTGGCAGGCGAATGGTGACGTGCATCAGCGGGATGAAGATGCGGGTCCGGCTGAGCAGGTACGCGATCACCAGATATACGCAGGTCTGCTGCAGCAAGGTCAGACTGAGCGTGATTGATTCGAAGAACATGGGACTTGCCTCTGTTGCACCGCGCGCGGCGGCGACGTTTCCCCAATAGTGGCAGCTAGGCTGCCGGGCAGCAACCGGCGGCACTGGAAAAACCGTGGCGGACCGAGATTTCAGACCGGGCAAAGCGGCTGAATAAAACCGCTTGCCCCCGCTCGGCGACCGTTCGCCCCTTCCTGGCGACCGTTGGCGGAAAAACGTCGCCCGAAATGCAGGAAATACCCGAAAAATCAACCGGCAACCGCTCCCGGGAAAGCCGGGAACCTCTGCTTGCCGACTCCTAATATTCACCGTGTAGAACATTCCATTCAACACTACCTGGAGGGACGAAAAATGGATCAAGCCATCTACTTCGTAGTCTTGACAGTCTGCATTCTGGCCCTGGCATATCGCTTCTACGGGATATTCTTCGTGCGCAAAGTACTGGCTGCCGATGACAAGGAAATCACCCCGTCGCACGAGCTCGAGGACGGCAAGAACTACGTGCCGACCAAGAAATGGGTCAATGCCGGCCAGCACTTCGCCGCCATTGCCGCCGCCGGCCCGCTGGTCGGTCCGGTCCTCGCCGCCCAGTTCGGTTACCTGCCAGGCTTCCTCTGGCTGCTGATCGGTGCCGTGGTCGGCGGCGCGGTACACGACACCGTCGTGCTCTTCGCCTCGATGAAGCACCAGGGCAAGTCACTCTCCGAAGTCGCCAAGGCCGAACTCGGCCCGGTCGCCGGCTGGAGTACGGGTCTCGCCATGCTGTTCATCATCACCATCACCATGGCCGGCCTCTCCATCGTGGTTGTCCATGCGCTGGAACGCAATGCCTGGGGCACGTTCGCTGTCTTCATGACGGTGCCGATTGCCATCGCCCTGGGTCTCTATGAACGCTATGTCGGTTCGTCCAAGTGGGCCACCTACGTCGGCGTTGCCGCCGTGATGGCCTCGGTGGCTGCCGGCCCGCACCTGCAGGGCACCCTGCTCGGCGACTGGCTGACGCTGCACAAGACCACCGTCTGCTGGATCCTGCCGATCTACGCCTTCTTCGCGACGGCGCTGCCGGTGTGGATGCTGCTGACCCCCCGTGGTTACCTGTCCAGCTTCATGAAGGTTGGCGTATTCCTGGCCCTGATCGTCGGCGTCGTCGTCATCAACCCGACCATCCAGTTCCCTGCCCTGACCGAGTTCATCAACGGCGGCGGCCCCATCCTCAAGGGTTCGGTCTGGCCGTTCATCTCGATCACCATCGCCTGCGGTGCCATCTCCGGTTTCCATGCCTTCATCGGTTCCGGCACGACGCCCAAGCTGGTTGATAAGTGGAGCGACATCCAGCCGGTTGCCTTCGGTGCCATGCTGGCCGAATGCCTGGTTGCCGTGATGGCCCTGATTGCCGCCACCTCGCTGCACCCGGCCGACTACTTCGCCATCAACTCGACGCCGGAAGTCTTCAAGACCCTGGGCATGCAAGTCGTCGATCTGCCGCAACTGAGCGAAGCCATGGGCATCGACCTCTACGGTCGCACCGGTGGTGCCGTGACGTTGGCCGTCGGCATGACCTACATCTTCACCAAGATCTCCTGGTTCAGCCACCTGGCCGCCTACTTCTTCCAGTTCGTGATCATGTTCGAAGCGGTCTTCATCCTGACGGCAGTCGATTCCGGCACCCGTGTCTCACGCTACCTGATCCAGGATCTACTCGGCGACTTCTTCCCGTTCATGAAGCGCCTGGACTCCCTGCCCGCCGCCATCATCGCCAGCATCATCGCCTGCGTCCTGTGGGGCTACCTGCTGCTCTCCGGCGACATCGGTTCGGTCTGGGCCCTGTTCGGTGTCTCCAACCAGTTGATGGCCTCCATCGGCCTGATGATCGGCGCCACCATCGTGCTCCGTCTGTCCAGCAAGCGTATCTACATCCTGACCTGCCTGATCCCGCTCGCTTACCTGTTCGTCACGGTGAACTACGCCGGCTACTGGATGATCTCCAACGTCTATCTGAATAGCGCCGGCAAGGGCTACAACCTGTTCAACGCTGGTATCGCTTCGGTCATGCTGGTCCTCGGCTTCGTCATCATGGCCGCCTCGCTCAAGCGCTGGGTGGTGTTGTGGAAGGCCCGCGGCGAATCGAACAGCATCCCGTCAGCCCTGACTGTCAGTCCCGCCTGAGTAACGCAGCAAGCGGCTACCCGCCGCTTCTCCGTGCAGTGACGGCGCCGGCCTACCCGGTCGGCGCCAACCGGAAACCACAAGAAATTCCAATCGCAAGGAGCAGCACATGAACACCATGACCAAGATCACCAGCCGGGCCGATGCCTGGGAAGGTTTTGTCGGTAACGACTGGAAGACCTCCGTCGATGTCCGCGGCTTCATCCAGGCCAACTTCACCCCTTACGCCGGCAACAGCGCCTTTCTGCAGGGCCCGACCCAACGTACCACTGCCCTCTGGGCCAAACTCGAAGTGTTGCTCAAGCAGGAACAGGCCAAGGGCGTTCTCGATGTTTCCGCCGACCGCCCCTCGACCATCACCGCCCACGACGCAGGCTATATCGATCGCGACAGTGAAATCATCGTCGGCCTGCAAACCGATGCGCCCCTGAAGCGCGCCATCATGCCGAACGGCGGCGTGCGCATGGTCGAAGGCGGCCTCAAGGCTTACGGTTTCAGGCTCGACCCGACCGTGGCCGAGATCTGGAGCAAGTATCGCAAGGATCACAACAGCGGCGTCTTCGACGTCTATTCGCCGGAAATCGCCAAGGCACGCAAATCGGCCATCCTGACCGGCCTGCCCGATGCCTATGGGCGTGGCCGCATCATTGGCGACTATCGCCGTGTCGCCCTGTACGGCGTCGATGCCCTGCGCAAGTTCAAGAAAGCGGAATTCCATGAACTGGATAGCGCCGAATTCACCGAAAGCATCATCCGCCTGCGCGAGGAAGTCAGCGAACAATATCGCGCCCTCGACGAGCTGAAACAGATGGCCGCCAAGTATGGGTTCGACATCGGTCGCCCGGCGGCCAATGCCCAGGAAGCCGTGCAGTGGACCTACTTCGGCTACCTGGCGGCGATCAAGGAACAGAACGGTGCCGCCATGTCGATCGGCCGCATCTCGACCTTCCTCGACATCTACATGGAACGCGACATGGCCGCTGGCCTGATCGACGAAGCGCAGGCCCAGGAAATGATGGACGACCTGGTCATCAAGCTGCGCATCGTCCGCTTCCTGCGTACCCCCGAATACGACCAGCTGTTCTCGGGCGACCCGACCTGGGTCACCGAATCGATCGGCGGTGTCGGTGATGATGGCCGGCCGCTCGTCACCAAGAACAGTTTCCGTATCCTGCACACCCTCAACAACCTGGGCCCCGCCCCGGAACCCAACCTGACGGTGCTGTGGTCCGAGAAATTACCCCAGGGCTTCAAGGATTTCTGCGCCAAGACCTCGATCGAGACGTGCTCCCTGCAATATGAAAACGACGACCTGATGCGCCCGCACTGGGGCGACGACTACGGTATCGCCTGCTGCGTCTCGGCCATGCGCATCGGCAAGCAGATGCAGTTCTTCGGGGCCCGGGCCAATCTGGCCAAAGCCATGCTCTACGCGATCAATGGCGGTCGCGACGAAATCAGCGGCGAGCAGGTCGGCCCGACCTTTGAGCCTATCGTCGGCGAGGTGCTGGATTACGACGAGGTCGTCGCCAGGTTCCTGCCCATGATGGAATGGCTGAGCGGCGTTTATATGAAGGCGCTGAACACCATCCACTTCATGCACGACAAATACGCCTACGAGCGCATTGAAATGGCGCTGCACGACCGCGACATCCTGCGCACCATGGCTTGCGGCATTGCTGGCCTGTCGGTGGTCGCCGATTCACTCTCCGCCATGCGTCACGCCAAAGTCCATGTCGTGCGCGACGAGCGTGGGCTGGCCAGCGACTTCCGCATCGAAGGCGACTACCCGTCCTATGGCAACAACGATGACCGCGTCGATTCGATTGCCACCTGGCTGGTCGAGACCTTCATGGGCTATCTGCGTCGCGAGCGGACCTATCGCGATGCCGTACCGACCATGTCAGTGCTGACCATCACCTCCAACGTGGTCTACGGAAAGAAGACCGGCAACACGCCGGACGGACGCAAGGCCGGCCAGCCTTTCGCGCCGGGCGCCAACCCGATGCATGGCCGGGATCACAAGGGGGCACTGGCCTCCATGGCCTCGGTCTGCAAGCTGCCCTACGGCTGCTCGCAGGACGGTATTTCCTACACCTTCACCATCGTGCCCAGTGCGCTTGGCCCGACGGAGAAGGAACGAGTGGGCAATCTGGCGACCATGCTCGATGGCTATTTCGCGAGCAACGGTCACCACGTCAATGTGAATGTCTTCGATCGTGAAACGCTGATGCACGCCATGGATCACCCGGAGTTGTACCCGCAACTCACTATCCGGGTATCAGGTTATGCGGTGAACTTCGTCAAGCTCACCCGCGAGCAGCAGCTGGACGTGATCAGCCGCACCTTCCATGTCTCCCACTAATCAAACCCTGCATGGCTCGGCCGCTACCTCTTCGGGGGTAGTGGCCGCCAAGGCGACCCTGGAAGGCTGGGTACATTCCACGGAAACCTTTGGCACGGCCGATGGCCCGGGCATTCGCTACGTGCTCTTTCTGTCCGGTTGCCCGATGCGCTGTCTGTATTGCCACAACCCGGACACCTGGCATCGCCAGGACGGAACCTTAACCCCTGTTGAGGACGTGCTGGCCGATATCGCCGGCTACCGCGGTTTCATTCGCAGCCAGGGAGGCGTCACGCTGAGCGGTGGCGAACCGCTGGTCCAGCCCAAATTCTGCAAGGCCATCCTGCGCGGCTGCAAGGCCATGGGTCTGCACACGGCGCTGGATACCTCGGGCTACCTGGGGTCGCTGGCCGATGCCGAATTGCTGGCCGACGTCGATTTGGTCCTGCTCGACATCAAGGCGGCCACCGGGCGCACCTATCGCAAGCTGACCGGCGCCGAACTGAAACCGACGATCCAGTTTGCCGAGGATCTGGCGTCGCTGAACAAGGCCGTATGGCTGCGCTATGTCCTGGTTCCCGGGCTGACCGACAAGCTGGACGACATCAGGTCACTGGCCCGGTTCGCCGCCCAATTGGGCAATGTCGAGCGGGTCGATGTCCTGCCCTTCCACAAGTTGGGCGAGCACAAATGGCGGGACCGTGGCCAGGATTATCGCCTGGAGCGCGTCCAGCCGCCCTCCGAAGCATTGATCGAACAAACCCGCGAGATATTTCGCGCCGCCGGGCTGTTGGCTCACTGAGCGTCACGAGCCGGCCGGTAGCGAATGACCTATGAAGCATCTGGAGAATAGCGTGTTGACAGAACTTGCAACAAAAATTGGCCTGGTTACCGGCACGCCGGTAACGCCTGCCACCAATGAAGTCATCGCCGAAGGTTACGACAACGTCCCCTTCGACGAAATCAGGATTGGCCAATCGGCCAGCATGTCGCGCCAATTGACCATGGATGACATCGAACTGTTCGCCACCGTTTCGGGCAACAGCAACCCGGTCCATCTCGATGAAAAATATGCCGCCAAGACGCGACATCACAAGATCATCGCCCACGGCATGTGGTCCGGAGCGCTGGTCTCGGGCGTCCTTGGCTCCAAGCTGCCTGGCTCAGGTACGGTTTACCTGGGGCAGGATCTGAATTTCCTGCACACCGTCGGCTTGGGCGACATCATTACTGCCACCGTCACGGTCATCGAAAAACACACCGAAAGCAAAGAAGTCATCCTCGACTGCGTCTGCGTCAATCAGGATGGCCAAGTCATCGTGACGGGTACCGCCAAGGTCGCGGCACCGACCCAGAAAGTGCATCAGGACACGCAGGAGCTGCCGGAAGTGCAACTGATTCACCACGACCAGCATGATGCGCTGCTGCAGAAGTGCGCTGCGCTGGACCCGGTGCCGACCGCCGTGGTCTATCCGTGCAATGAGAGCGCCCTGCGCGGTGCTGTCGAAGCCGCCCAGGCCAACCTGATCGACCCGATCCTGGTCGGTCCGGCCGAGCTGATCCGGGAGATCGCCGCGACCTTCGCCATCGATATCTCGCCCTACCGTCTGGTCGATGCCGAATTCGGCCCGGATGCGGCCGAAACCGCCGCGCAGTTGGCCCGCACCGGCGAGGTCGAGGCCTTGATGAAAGGCTCGCTGCATACCGATGAACTGATGGGCGCCGTGGTCCGCAAGGAAAACTGCCTGCGTACCAAGTCGCGGATCAGCCATGTCTTCGTGATGAACGTGCCGACTTACGAACGCACGCTGATGATCACCGATGCCGCCATCAACATCGCCCCGACCCTGGAAGACAAGGTACATATCGTTCAGAACGCCATCCACCTGGCCCATGCGCTCGGTGTCGAGAAACCGAACGTGGGCATCCTGTCTGCGGTTGAAAACATCAACCTGAAGATTCCCTCCACACTGGAAGCGGCCGTGTTGTGCAAGATGGCCGATCGCGGCCAGATTACCGGTGGCGTGCTCGATGGCCCGCTCGCCTTCGACAACGCCATATCGGCCGAGGCAGCGAAGACCAAGGGGATCTGTTCGCCGGTTGCTGGCGTGGTCGACATCTTGCTCGTGCCCGATCTCGAATCCGGCAACATGCTGGCCAAGCAGCTTTCCTTCCTGGCCAATGCCGACGCGGCTGGCATCGTCCTCGGTGCCAAGGTGCCGATCATCCTGACCAGCCGGGCCGACAACCTGCGCAGCCGCCTGGCTTCCTGCGCCGTGGCTGCACTCCTGGCCGCCGCCAATCGCACAGCGCGCCATGCGCCCGTGATCAAGTGAGGAGCTCATCATGCATGCCAAACAGCCCGCCTACCTGGTTCTGAATGCCGGTTCGTCCAGCCTGAAATTTTCCGCCTTCCGCCAGCACTCGCAGACCGATGATCTGGAAACCCTCCTCTCGGGACAAATCTCCGGCATTGGCCGCGTTGCCAGGTTCCAGGCCAAGGGGGCCGACCATCGCCT
>JAGTRV010000336.1 GCA_018262245.1 Pseudomonadota bacterium
CATGGAAGAAGTGGTCTCAAGCATCAAGCGCGTCGCCAAGATCATGGGCGACATCTCCGATGCCAGCCGTGAGCAAAGCTCGGGCATCGAGCAAGTCAGTCTGGCCGTCAGCCAGATGGACGAGGTGACGCAGCAGAATGCGGCGCTGGTTGAAGAAGCGGCAGCGGCGGCTGAAAGCCTGGAAGAGCAGGCTCACAATCTCGCTCAGGCTGTCTCTGTCTTTGCTATTTCCAAAAAACAGCCGACAGCACGTCGAACTGCCTCGACTGATCGTGCTCCCCAATCTTCAGCCAGGATGGCTCTTCCTCACAGGGAGCCCGTCCGTCTGCCTGAGCCTTCTGCAAAATCCTCTGCCAAGCTTGTCGCGACCAAAGGCGATGACGAGTGGGAAGAGTTTTAGACCCAACACCACAGAGAAAAGAATGAACGAGGAGGAGCAATGAGAACCAATTTGCCGGTAACCACCGTTGAACAGCATTTGCGGGATGACACCCTGATCGTATCGAAAACCGATCTCAAGGGACGAATCACGTATATCAACCGCGATTTCCTCGATATCAGTGGTTTTACTGAACAGGAACTGATTGGGGAACCCCATAATCTAGTGCGTCATCCAGAGATGCCGCCAGAAGCCTTTGAGGATCTCTGGCGCGACCTGAAGGATGGGCGTCCCTGGACCGGCATGGTCAAAAACCGGTGCAAGAACGGCGACTACTACTGGGTTCTCGCCACGGTGACACCTATCCGCGAGGGCGGTGAAATTCTTGGCTACATGTCGGTGCGCCGCAAGGCCTCGGCCCAGCAGATTCAGGCCGCCGAAGAGACCTATCGGCTATTCCGTGAAAAACGCCAAGGCAGCCTGCAGATTCGACATGGAGCGGCCATCAAGGGCGGACCGGGGCTGTTGTCGGCGCTTTCCTTGAAAAGCCGCATGGCGGCTGGCTTTGCCGTCATCCTTCTGGTGGTTGCCGTGGTGGCAGGGCTTGGTCTATGGGGCATGGGGCGGAGCGACGATGCTGTTGCCAGGCTTTACAGCAGCCGCCTTGAGCCAGTCCAGGAGTTGGCCGCAATCGGCAAGCTGATGGCTGATAATCGGTCGCAAGTTCTTCTGGCTTTCCAGCACGACCCGGCCAGCCCTAACGCCAAATCTCACGATCACAGCGTAGACACGCATCTCGGTGTGATCGATAAAAATATCGGCATCATCACAGGGCATTGGGAGCGTTACTCAAAAGCGATTGCGTCTGACGAGCACCGCCAGTTGGCAGACGCCTATGTGGCCGCCCGCAAGGTGTATGTCACCGAAGGCCTGCTGGCAGCGAAGGCTGCAATCGCGACTGGTCGCTTCGACGAAGCCAACGACATTCTCTTAAAGAAGCTTAATCCGGCCTATGAAGAGGCTTCAAAGCGTGCTGATGATCTTTACCAATTACAGATCAGTCGGGGCAAGACGCAACTGGAGGAGACTGACAAGGCTTACCAGCAGTTCCGCATCATCGTGATTGCCATTGTCCTGGCAGCACTTGCTTTCGGCGCTTTTGTTGCTTGGAGCATCATGCGTTCTGTCATGCGGCCGCTGGATGACATCATCGCGACCTTCCAGTCATTGGCTCGCGGCGACTATACCCGTAACGTCGATATCGCTCGGAATGACGAACTAGGCAAGGTGATGCAGGGGCTGCAATCGATGCAGATTCAGCAAGGGTTCAACGTTGCCGAGGCGACACGCGTTGGTGAGGAAAACCTGCGGATCAAGATCGGCCTCGACAACGTGGCGACCAACGTGATGATTGCCGATGACGGCCTTAACATCATTTACATGAATCATGCCGTGACCCAGATGTTCGCTGCGGTGGAGAGCGACATTCGCAAGGATTTGCCGCAGTTCTCGGCAGCGTCGCTGATGGGCAGCAATATTGACATCTTCCACAAGAGCCCGGCGCATCAGCGCGGCATGCTGGAACGTCTGACAGGGACGCATCGCGCCACGATCAGGCTGGGCGGGCGTGTCTTCGCGCTGACGGTGACGCCGGTCATCAATACACGCGGTGGGCGCTTGGGATTCGCCGTCGAATGGCTGGATCGGACCAACGAAGTTGCGGTCGAAGAGGAAGTGAACCAGATCGTCAGCGCTGCGGCGAATGGCGATTTTACCAAGCGTGTCTCGGACGCCGGCAAGACGGGCTTCTTCCTGACCTTGGCTGGCGACCTCAATCGCCTGCTGGAAACCAGCCAGCGAGGCTTGGAAGATGTGGTGGTGGTCTTGTCTGCGATGGCGGATGGCGATCTGACGAAGACTATTGAGGCTGAATATGCTGGTACCTTCGGGCAGTTGAAGGACGATGCCAATACGACGGTTGCTCGGTTGCAGGAAATCGTCGGGCAGATCAAAGAGTCGACCGACGCGATCAACACGGCGGCGAAGGAGATTGCGTCGGGCAATCAGGACCTGTCGAGCCGGACGGAAGAGCAGGCAAGCAGCCTGGAAGAAACGGCCTCGAGCATGGAGCAACTGACCAGCACGGTGAAGCAGAACGCCGACAATGCACGGCAAGCCAACGAGCTGGCTGGTAATGCCCAGCGGGTAGCGGTCAAGGGTGGCGAAGTGGTGGGTCAGGTTGTGGACACGATGAGCGCCATTCACCAATCGAGCAGCAAGATTGCCGACATTATTGGTGTCATTGACGGCATCGCGTTCCAGACCAACATTCTGGCGCTCAACGCTGCGGTAGAAGCCGCTCGGGCCGGCGAGCAAGGCCGTGGGTTTGCGGTGGTCGCCACCGAAGTGCGTAACCTGGCCCAACGCAGTGCTGCGGCCGCCAAGGAAATCAAGGGGCTGATCTCCGACTCGGTGGAAAAGGTTGAAACCGGCAACAAGCTGGTCGATCAGGCCGGACGGACCATGGAAGAAGTGGTCTCAAGCATCAAGCGCGTCGCCAAGATCATGGGCGACATCTCCGATGCCAGCCGTGAGCAAAGCTCGGGCATCGAGCAAGTCAG
>JAGTRV010000337.1 GCA_018262245.1 Pseudomonadota bacterium
TCTCTCCCCCCAATCAGTAACGCAACAGCGGATCCTGCTGGCTGCCGTGGATCGCACCATGGCAGTTCGTGCATCCCCTGAGTACGGTGCCTGAGATCGTGATTGTGCCAGACGACTTTCCAGGCCCCTTCTCCGTGCCAAAACCATGCTTGCCCTGCGCCACGGAGTGGCACTGCAGGCAGACGGAAGGCTGCGAGGTGCTCAACAAGTTCCGGTTCGGCGAACCGTGCGCAGCATGGCAGTTGTTACAGTCCTCGACCACGGGAGCGTGTTCGAATACCTTTGGGCCGCGAATCGACTGGTGACATGCAAGACACTGTTCGGTCTTGGCTTTCAGTGCGGTGTGAGTGCCGCCATGCGGATCATGGCAGCCGGTGCACGACATTGCGCCCTCTTGCACCGGGTGGTGCGATCGCATCTTGAATTGCGAGTTAATGTCCTGATGGCACTTGACGCATGCTGCCGAGTTCCTGTCGGTCCTGTCGGACGAGAGGCTCAAGCCCTTGGTTCCCGGGATGATGTGTGAATGGCAGTCACCGCACACGCCGCCAGCCTTGTTGTGCACACTGAATGCCCAGTTCATCAACTTTCTGTCGTTCTTGTGACAACTCACACAGTCCGCGCTATTCGGACGCTTGATCAAAGCTTCCTGCGCTTCAGCGCCCGGGAGGCTCTGGGCCTTGGTGATATGACAAGAATTGCAATCGCCACGATGCTTGCCGACAAATGTGTGCTTCGCAACCTCCGTGTGGCACATCACACACCTTTTGCCATGAGTATGTTTCGTCAGCAGATCCTTGCCACTCGCCTCGGAACCCGCCTCGGCACTCGCCTCGGTTTTTTGCACATTGTTGGCAGTTTCAGCAGACGCCGGCCAGGCGAAAAGCATCACGAAGATGGCCAGAAAGCCAAAACGCCATTTTGGAAACACTGTCACTTTTTGAAATCCCCCGAACACAGCCAGACGCCAAGATTACATGACGCACCGGTTCCTCCCCTTTGCAAGCCGGAAAACCCACCCGGCCAGCAATCTGTCGAACCTTTTTGGTATATATACATGCGATGAATCCGGCATGTCGTTGACGATTGTCAATCCCATGACTGAAACACTTGTCGTGCTTTATAGCCAAAAACCCCTACCATGCACCATCGAGGATATATTCGCCGACCTCGCCACGTTTGCGCCACAGCGGGCCGGCAATACTGTTCAGGCCCTCGATCAGTTGCTTCTCGCTTCTGATGCTCAGTTGGTAACGCCCCTTGCCCTGCGTCGCCTCGACAAAGCCATCGATCGTGACGATACCGGCCTCCGTCGAGACATCGGCACGCCAACCGCCGGCACCCTGCCCCAGCGCCGAGACTGCGACGACATAGTCGCCATATTCCTGCAACGGCAGAATCGAACTGCCCATGCCGAGCCAGTGCAACGTTGCCGCACCCGCACACGAAGACAAGTCGCGCCAAACGACAGACCAGCCGCAGACAAAGCGCTGGCTGGTCAACACGATATCGCCTCGCCAAGGCGCTTTTGCCAGCGGGTGGTCGACGCTGGCCAGCAGCAAGCCGGGTGGCAGGCCGATGCGAACACCGCCCAAAGTCAGGCCCGAGCGATCGAGAATCGCGCTTCCCACGCCGGTCGACAGCACCAGCGCCGGCCCGGTATCACGCCAGGCCGGGTTCAGCGTCCAGTCGATCGGCATCCACGGCAGCCAGTCCCGGCTGGCTGAATCGCGCACCCATAGCTCGGCCCGCCCCGCCCGGACCTGTCCGGAAGGAAGGGCGAACCTGACCTGACCGCTTGCCAGCGACAAGACAGGGGCTTGCAGCACCGACGCTGGAAGACGCAGGGCGATGAACACAAACAACGGCGGCACGAGCAAGGCCAGCTCGAGCACGATGGCCGGAACGAGCAACCATCTTTTGCGTACCCCAGGCGGAAACCTGCCATCAATCGAGCGCCGGATCGTCATTGTCAGGCTTGATCAGGCGCCGGCTGCGGCAAGCGTCGCTTCGACCTTGACCGAGCCTGACGGCACGCTGCCCGTACCCGGGCCATCGCGCTGGATCTGCGCCCACTCGACACGCCAGCCCTGGGCAGCCAGGCCAGCCAGCCAATTTATCCAGTCGTCAAAAACGACGTTGCCCTGGATTATCAATTGCGACGTTCCGGTCGGTGTAAGCGTCATTGGCAGCCCGCTGGCCTTCAGGGATGCAGCGACCAAGTCGATCGAGGCGGGCGCCTTCAGGTCATTTCGGCCCGGCGCAAGCGCTGCATTGAGTTCATCCGCCATTTTCTGCATGGTCGCCAACCGCGTTTCGGCGGCGGGAAGGGCTTTCTGCAAACGGAGATGCTCACCGCGCTGCCAGTCATCTATCGTCAACAACAGCGCGCCGCTCACGACAATCCCGCACCAGAACGCCAGACGCCGTTCGCGCGGCTGCAGTTGTTGCCAGCGTGCCAGCAAGTGCTTGAACAGATTCTTCATGGCGCGCTCCGGCGCAGCGTCAGGGCGTTATCGCCCCCGGCCGCCGAAACCTGGGCAATGATCCCGCGCATTGCCAGCGCTGCAATCAGCGCCTGTCGCTGCTGCTGGTCAACGGCGGAAGCGAAACCGACATCGAGCACCCCCGCCTCGTAACGGATCCGTGTCACGACGTCGCGGCTTTCGGCGGCAAGCGCATCGGAAAGCGACGCCAGCAGGGCAAGCATGTCGTCGTCACGCAAGGCGCCGGATTTCGGCCGCGATTCGTTAAGTTGGCGGCGCATCTGCAACACCGGATCAACGATGGTGGCACCGGGGAATGCGGCTTCGAAGATCGCCCGCGTTTTGGCATTGAGCTCTGCTTCACTGTGCCGCGCCACGACGGCTGACACCACGCCGATGCAGAGATGCAGCGCCACCGCACTACCGGCAAGCCAGAGCGGCCAGCGCAAGCGCTGCCGCCAGTCGGCTCGCCCCTCGCGTGGCAGAAATTGTCCGTGCAGCAGA
Organism: Pseudomonadota bacterium; assembly: GCA_018262245.1. Taxonomy (GTDB): domain Bacteria; phylum Pseudomonadota; class Gammaproteobacteria; order Burkholderiales; family Rhodocyclaceae; genus Azonexus. The sequence goes on from JAGTRV010000337.1 coordinate 2,991, forward strand.
C
>JAGTRV010000035.1 GCA_018262245.1 Pseudomonadota bacterium
GGAGTGACTCTGGAATGGCTTGTGAAATCCTAGTAAATTAGAGTATGCGTATATTTATGAGCGCAAACATTCTTCGTCCTTTGGTTTTTGGCCTTCTTTTGGTATCGACTGCGGTATTTTCCGTCGAGCCGTTGCCGGTCGTTGCCGTCCAGCGGCATGCGGTCGATCTGACTTTTCCTGCCGAATCGCTGGTTGAAGCTGTCCAACAGGCAACGGTTGGCGCCCAGTTGGCGGGCCGGGTGCTGGAAGTGAAGGCCGATGCCGGGCAGTCCGTGAAGAAGGGCGATGTGCTGATGCGTATCGATGCCCGCGAAGCGGCTGAGGCAGCGCGGGCGGCTGAGGCGCAGTACGCCAATGCCAAGGTCAGTTACGAACGGACGAAAAGCCTGGTGGCGCAGAAATTCATGAGCGGTGCCGCGCTCGACAAGGCCAAGGCCGATTTCGATGCAGCCGCCGCCAATCGCTCGGCGGCCGGGGCCAGTCAGAGTCATGCAACCATCGTTGCGCCGATCACCGGCATTGTCGCTCGTCGCCATGCCGAACTGGGTGATATGGCCATGCCCGGTGTGCCTTTGTTCACCATTTATCAGCCGGGAAGCCTGCGGGTTACGGCCAGTATTCCGCAGCATCGCCTGAAGGAGATGCGCTCCGTGAAAACGGCGCGGGTCGAATTTCCGGAGCTGGGCAAATGGGTCGACTCGAATAGCGTTCAGTTACTGCCGACCGCCGATGCTTCGACCCATGTTTCGCAGGTGCGCGTCAGCTTGCCGGATGTGGCGGATGCGATGCCTGGCATGTTCGCCCGCGTTCATTTCGTGACCGGTCAGGCCGAAAAACTGACGGTGCCGGCTGTCGCCGTGCTGCGGCGTGGCGAGGTGGCGGCGGTCTATGTACAAACCCCCGACAACCGTCTGAGCCTGCGCCAGCTGCGTCTGGGCGATGCCGTCGGGCAGGGCGAGATCGAGGTGCTGGCCGGCCTGGCCAGTGGCGACAAGGTGGTCACCGATCCGGTCAAGGCCGCCATCCAGCTCAAGTCGGGTCAGTAGGCGATGAGCCACGATAACGGTCGCCTCGGTATTTCCGGGCGCATTGCCGCCGCCTTCCAGTCTTCGCGGATGACGCCCTTGCTGGCGTTGGTCGCCTTCCTGATGGGGTTGTTTGCAACGCTGGTCACGCCGCGCGAAGAAGAGCCACAGATCGATGTGACCATGGCCGACGTGCTGGTCGCCTTTCCCGGCGCTTCGGCCAAGGATGTCGAGAACCTGGTCGCACGGCCGGGCGAGCAAGTGCTGTCGCGCCTGCATGGCGTCGAACATGTCTATTCAATGTCGCGTCCCGGCATGGCGGTGATTACCGTGCAGTTCGAGGTTGGCGTCAAATACAACGACGCCGTCCTGCGCCTTTACGATACGGTGCATTCGAATCGCGACTGGCTGGCGCCCAATCTCGGCGTGCAGGAGCCGGTGGTCAAGCCGCGTGGCATCGACGACGTGCCTATCGTCTCGTTGACTTTCTGGACGCCAGACCCGGCCCGTTCCGCCTTTGACCTGCAGCAGGTGGCGCGAGCGGTTGAAATCGAACTGAAACGCATCAAGGGAACGCGCGATGTGTCCACCCTTGGTGGTCCCGATCACGCCATCCGCGTCCTGATGGATGCCGAGCGGATGAACGCTTTTGGCGTCACGCCGCAGGATATTGCCGGCGCCCTGAAGGTTTCGAATGCCTTGCAGTCCTCCGGCAGCCTGACCACGGGTAATCGTGAGGTGCTGGTGCAGACCGGGACTTATCTCGAATCGGCCGCCGATGTGAAACGTCTGGTCGTCGCCGTCCGCGAGCGCAAACCGATCTACATGAGCGATGTGGCGATGGTTGAGGACGGTCCCGACCAGCCGAAGCGCTATGCCTGGTTTGGCAACAAGTCTGGCGAATTTCCGGCGGTGACCATCCAGCTGTCCAAGCAGCCGGGTGTCAATGCTGCTGATGTGGCGAGTGGCGCCATTGCCCGCATCGAGGCGTTGAAGAACACGGTCATTCCGGAGGGGGTCGAAGTGACCGTCACCCGCAACTACGGAGAAACGGCGACTGAAAAGGCGCAAAAGCTGATCGGCAAGCTGATCTTCGCCACCGCTTTCGTCGTGGCGCTGGTCTTCTTCGCGCTTGGCCGTCGTGAGGCGGTGATCGTCGGCGTGGCCGTGACGCTGACCCTGGCGGCGACACTGTTTGCTTCCTGGGCCTGGGGCTTCACGTTGAATCGCGTTTCGCTGTTCGCACTGATTTTCTCGATCGGCATCCTGGTTGATGACGCTATTGTCGTGGTCGAGAACATCCATCGCTGGCAGGGGCTGCATCCCGAGAAAAGCCTGCTCGAAATCATTCCGGGCGCGGTCGACGAAGTGGGCGGACCGACTATCCTGGCGACGCTGACCGTGATCGCGGCGCTGCTGCCGATGGCTTTCGTTTCGGGCCTGATGGGGCCGTACATGAGCCCGATTCCGATCAACTCGTCGATGGGCATGGCCATTTCGCTGGCCGTGGCCTTTGTCGTGACGCCGTGGCTGGCCGCCAGGCTGATGAAGTCACACGGCAATGCGCATGGCCAGCCGCAGCCGTCGAAGCTCGATGCCAAACTCGACAGCACTTTCCGCAAGCTGCTGACCCCCTTCCTCGATCCGCTGACCGGTGGCGCCGCCCGTGTCAAACTGGCCATTGTCGTCGTGCTGCTGATCCTCGGTTCGGTCTCGCTGGCTTACTTCCAGCTCGTCGTGCTGAAGATGCTGCCCTTCGACAACAAGAGCGAATTCCAGGTTGTGGTCGACATGCCGGTCGGTACGCCGCTGGAAGAAACGGCGCGGGTGCTGCATGAGATTGGCGCCGAACTGGCCAGCGTGCCGGATGTCGTCAATTACCAGGCCTATGCCGGGACGGCAAGTCCGATCAATTTCAATGGCCTGGTCCGCCAGTACTACCTGCGGGCGGTGCCGGAAAAGGGGGATCTTCAGGTCAATCTGGCCGACAAGCATCACCGCTCGCAGAAGAGTCACGAAATCGCGGTTTCGGTGCGTGAGCGCATCGAGGCCATTGGCAAGCGTAATGGTGGCGTCGCCAAGATCGTCGAGGTGCCGCCAGGGCCGCCGGTGATGTCGCCCATCGTTGCCGAGGTCTATGGGCCGGATTACGCCGGTCAGATGGCGGTTGGCAAGCAGGTGCGCGCCGCCTTTGAAAAGACGGCAGATGTTGTTGCGGTGGACGACTATATCGAGGCCGATTCCCGCAAGTTCGTATTGCATGTCATGCAGAGCAAAGCGGCGCAGATGGGCGTGGCGCAGAGCGACATCATCGAGGTGGTTGGCATGGGTCTGGCCGGGCAGGACGTGACGCCAGCGCGCAATACTGAATCGAAGTTCGAGATTCCGGTCCGGGTGACGCTGCCGGCCGAAAAACAATCCACGCTTGATGCCTTGCTCAAGCTGCGTGTCCGTTCGCGTGACGGCCAACTGGTGCCGGTTTCCGAGCTGGTCGAGGTACGTGACGTGGCCCGCGAGAAGGCGATCTATCACAAGGATCTGCTACCGGTCGTTTATGTGGTCGGCGACATGGGCGGCAAGCTGGATTCGCCGCTCTATGGCATGTTCGACATCCGCTCCAAAATCAACGGTATGGCGCTCAAGGAAGGCGGCACGCTGGGCGAATGGTTCATTCGCCAACCAGGCGATCCCTACGCCGGCTACAGTGTGAAATGGGATGGCGAATGGCAGGTCACCTACGAAACCTTCCGCGACATGGGCATTGCCTACGCGGTCGGCCTGGTCCTGATCTATCTGCTCGTGGTCGCTCACTTTGGCAGCTACCTCGTGCCGCTGATCATCATGGCGCCGATTCCGCTGACCATCATCGGCGTCATGCCCGGTCACGCCTTGTTCGGCTCGCAATTCACCGCCACTTCGATGATCGGCATGATCGCCCTGGCCGGCATCATCGTCCGCAATTCGATCCTGCTCGTTGACTTCATCAAGCAGCAGGTGGCGGCTGGCATCAACTTCCACGATGCGGTGATCCAGTCGGCGGCCGTCCGCGCCAAGCCTATCGCGCTGACGGCGCTGGCCGCCATGCTTGGCGCCCTGTTCATTCTCGATGACCCGATCTTCAACGGACTGGCGTTGAGCATGATCTTCGGCATTCTCGTCTCCACCCTGCTGACGCTGGTGGTGATCCCGGTTCTTTATTACTCGGCTTTTCGCAAGGAGCATCAACAATGACCATCGAACGCATCATCCGCATCATGGCCGGCGCTTTCATCCTTTTGTCGCTCGCTCTGGGGGTCGAAGGTAGTCCGATCTTTGTCTCGAAGTGGTTCCTCGCCTTCACCGCTTTCGTTGGTTTCAATCTTCTACAGAGCGGCTTCACTGGATTCTGCCCACCGGAAAAACTGCTGGCCAAAATGGGCGTCAAGCGCAGCAACGGCGGTTCCTGTTGCGGCTAAATGGCGCTTGAAAAATGGCTTTAAGATCAAAGATTAGCAAGCTATTGTAAGTGCTTGTTGTGTATGCGAAATGCCTTTTTTGATGGCGCCTGGAAAATTTCGCTGAAACATTGTTTTCTCTCGGCTACACTCCGCACAATGTGTGTATCCGGAAAGTAATATTTTGACGCAAAGTCCGGCCGTAGCCGGCCGAAAGTTCGTGTTGTTCGCCATGGGGGCGGTTGTCCTGATCTGGTGCCTGATTGGCCTGGATCTGTGGATTGCCAGTCGCCATGCTGCGGCGAAGATTTCGTTTCTGCCGGGCGAGACTACGCCCTCCGAATTGCCGACGTGGAAGCTTTTTTTGCTGGTCCTGAGCGTGCTTCTCACCGCGCTGGTCGCCCAGGCCTACCGTCAACTGCTCGCAACAAAACGCCAGGTGGAAGCCGGGCTGGCCCTGCAACGGCTGATCGTCGACCACGCGTCTGAAGCCATGATCCTCACCGACAGCGCCCAACGCATTCTCTCGGTGAATTCGGCCTTTGAGCAGATTACCGGCTATGCCGGCAAGGATGTTTTTGGCAAGACGCCAACCATGCTCAGTGCGGGGCATCAGGGTCTGGCTTCTCACCGGAATGTCTGGGATTTTGTGGCCGAGAACGGTTCCTGGGAAGGTGAAATCTGGGATCGCCGGAAGGATGGCACGATCTATCCGAAGCAGATGCGCATCACGGCCATCTGCGAGGATGGTGTGCAGCTCTCGCATTTCGTCGCCGTCTTTTCCGACATCAGCGAAAGTCGGGCGCAGGCGGAGCGCCTGGAGTATCTGGCTCGCCACGATCCGCTGACCAATCTGCCGAATCGGCTGGCGCTCGATGCGCATCTCGATACCCTGCTGGAGGGTGCGACCCCGGGGATCAACCGCCTGGCGCTGTTGATCATCGATCTGGATAATTTCAAGACGATCAACGACTCGCTTGGCCATCATGCCGGTGACCGGCTGCTGAGTGAGTTGGCTCGCCGGCTGGGGGCGCAGATGGACCTGACGAAGCGCCTTTTCCGCCTGGGGGGGGACGAGTTTGTTGTCGTTGTCGATCAACTGATCAATGAAGAGGCGGTGATCGAACTGGTCCAGCAGCTGGCCGGGGGCATCGGTGATCCGTGCAACATCGATGGACATGTATTGCACTGCACATCATCGATTGGCATCAGCATGTATCCGGAAGATGGCCGGGATGCCCAGGCACTGATCCGGAATGCCGATACGGCCATGTACTACGCCAAGGCCAATGGTCGTAACAACCACAAGTTCTTCACCGAGCCGATGAATGCGGCGGCCAACAAACGCCTGCATCTCGAAAGCGAACTGTGGTGCGCGCTGGCCGAAAACCAACTGGTGCTGTATTACCAGCCGCAAATCGATCTGCTCAGCGGCAAGGTCGTCGGCGTTGAGGCCCTGGTTCGCTGGCGACACCCGTTGCGCGGACTGATTCCGCCGGCCGAATTTATCCCGGTGGCCGAAGAATGTGGTCTGATCCTGCCGCTCGGTCACTGGGTCTTGCTGACGGCTTGCCGGCAGGCTAGGGAATGGCTTGATGCCGGTATCGACATGGGGGAAATGGCCGTCAATATTTCGGCCCATCAGTTCCGGCAGCCCGAATTTATCTCGTCGGTCCAGGCCATTCTGGCTGAAACCGGCTTGCCCACCGGGCGCCTGGAATTGGAAATCACCGAAAGCACGATCATGCATGAGGTCGATGCGGCGATCCAGACGCTGGCCCAACTTCGGGCCATGGGTATCAAGCTGGCCATCGACGATTTTGGCACCGGCTATTCGTCCTTGGCCTACCTGCGCCGTTTCCCGCTTGATCGCCTGAAAATCGATCGCTCATTCCTGGCCGATGTCGAAACCGATCCGGATGCCGCCTCGCTGGTCACTTCAATCGTGCTGCTCGGCCGTTCGCTGGGCTTGCAACTGGTGGCCGAGGGGGTCGAAAACTTCGCCCAGGCCGAATTCCTCCGTACCCTGGAGTGCGAACGGGTACAGGGCTTCCATTTCTATCAGCCGGTTTGTGCGGAAGAGGTCGTTGGCGTCGGCCGTTTTCTGGAAAGTGCTGCCCTGCAGACCTGATCTGTCTTGACCCCGGGGCGCGGGAGCCTAAAATTCCAGCCTTCTCGACACGGAGTTCAGCATGAAAATCGGATTCATCGGTTTAGGCATCATGGGGCGCCCGATAGCGCTCAACCTGATCAAGGGTGGCCATCAGGTGACGGTCTGGGCGCGCCGCGCCGAATCCATGCAACCCCTGCTCGACGCTGGTGCCAAGGGGGCGGCCAGCCCAGCTGAAGCTGCCCGTGGCAATGAGTTGGTGATTTCCATGGTGGCCGACGCGCCGGATGTGGCCGAAGTCATGCGTGGTGTGGCCAGCGCCGGCGAATCCGGTCTGGTGGCTGTCGACATGAGCACCATTGCCCCGGCCGCAGCGCGCCGGATTGGTGAGGACCTGGCTGCGGCCGGCATCGATTTTATCGATGCACCGGTTTCCGGCGGCGAAGTTGGCGCGATTGCCGGCACCTTGTCGATCATGGCCGGTGGTTCAGATGCTGCTTTTGCCAAGGCGAAACCGGCTTTTGAATGCATGGGCAAGAACATCGTGCATGTCGGTGCCAGTGGCGCCGGGCAGGTCGCCAAGGCAGCCAACCAGATTGTGACCGGCATGGGCGTGCTGGCTGTCGCCGAGGCTTTCGCTTTTGCTGCCAAGAATGGGGTCGATAGCGCCAAGGTGCGCGAGGCACTGCTCGGCGGTTTCGCCTATTCAAAAATTCTCGAAAACCATGGTCAGCGCATGCTCGACCGTAATTTCAAGCCGGGCTTCAAGAGCTGGATGCATGAGAAGGATCTGAATATCGTCATGCAGACGGCGCACGAACTAGGTCTTTGCCTGCCGGGTTCGGCAGCCACGGCGCAGATGTTCAATGCCATGGTCGGTTCCGGGCTGGGCGAGGAAGATTCCATCGCCGTGCTGAAATTGCTGGAAAGCTTGTCAGGACAAGCATGAGGGTTGGTTTCATTGGCCTGGGCGTCATGGGGCGCCCAATGGCCCTGCATTTGCAACGAGCCGGCCACGAGCTGGCCGTCTGGGCCAGGCGGCCGGAAAGTATTGGCGATCTGCCGGCACGGGTCTGCGCCACGCCGGCCGAACTTGGGCGCTGCTGCGAGGTGGTGTTTACGGTGATTACCTCCAGTGCTGACGTCGAGGCGGTGGCACTCGGCAGGGAGGGGCTGTGCGAAGGCATGGCGGCCGGTTCGGTGCTGATCGACTGTTCGACGATCGCCCCGGACACGGCGCGGCAGGTCGGGACACGCCTGGCTGAAAAAGGCATCCACATGCTTGACGCGCCGGTGTCCGGCGGCGCGCAGGGGGCCATCGATGCGACACTCGCGATCATGGTCGGCGGCGAGGCCGAGGTGCTGGAACGCGTTCGGCCGCTGCTCAATTGCCTGGGCAAGCGTATAGTTCACGTCGGCCCGAACGGGGCTGGGCAGGTGGCCAAGGCCTGCAATCAGATGATCATGGTCGCCGCCATCGAAGCTGCGGCCGAGGCAATGCGCTTGGTAACGGCTTCCGGTGTCGATTGCGCCAAAGTCCGGCAGGCGCTGGCCGGCGGTTCTGCGGCGTCACGGGTTCTGGATGTGATGGGGGAGCGCATGGTGCGGCGTGATTTTTCGGCCGGCATCGAGGCGCGCCTGCATCACAAGGATTTTGGTCTGGTGCTCGAAGCGGCCAGGCAGAGCGGTGTTCCCGTGCCACTCGCCGCCGTCGTCGATCAACAATTGAATGCGCTGATGGCGCAGGGCTGGGGGCGTGACGATACGTCCTCGCTGTTACGCGTGTTGGAAAAGTTATGACCCAGATTGCCCAGTTGTCCGAAGCCGAAATCGAAGCGCGTTTCCGTGTCATGGGAACAAAGCCGGTGGCTTTCCTGATCGCCGGATTTGCCAAGGAGCGTGAGCCGTTTTCGGTGCACTTCGGGGCCGGCGGGGAGATGTTCCTGACCACCCCGCTCGCAGTGGAGCCGGAGAAGGGGCTGCTGATTTTCGATTGTAGTGGCAGCGTCGAGTCCAACCAGCGCTTTTTGCTGAGCGACCGTAATATCTTCATCGGCCGGCCGGGAGGAGTGCACGTTCAGTTTACTACTGGTGCTGCCCGTGAAGTGGCCTATGAAGGCGGCAAGGCGTTTGCCGTTGCCTTGCCGCAGTACATCGTGCGCCTGCAGCGTCGGGAATATTTCCGCGTTGAAACACCGCGGGTCAATCCGCTGGAGTTTTTCGGCCGCATGGCGAACGGTAGCCTGCTCAAACTGCCGGTCCATGACATTTCGATCTCAGGTCTCGGGGTCGATGCGGCCGTGCTGCCTGAGGGGGTGACGCCCGGCGTGGTGCTCCCCAACTGCCATTTTTCCCTGCCCGGCGACGGCAAGGATATGTTCTTCAGTGCGACGATCCGTAATACGCTGGAACTGGAACGCCGCAGCGGTACCCGTCACTGGCGTATCGGCATGCAGTTCAATGATTTGTCGAGTGGCGACGAAACGCGTATTCAGCGCTACATCGCCCGGATCGAGCGCGAGCGGCACGAACTGTCTTAGTGCTTTGTTAGCGGAGTGCTAGCAAAGGTCGCAGCGGTGGATTTCGACCGTGGCATGCACGATTTCCTCATGCACGCCCAGGGCGCTGCGAACTTGCAACGGTGTCAGGGCCTGATCGTGGGTCAGGAGGCTTAGTGCGCAGGCGTAGGCGCCGTTGCCGACGCGCCAGACGTGCAGGTCAGTCAGTTGTGTGCTGCCGGCTTGCGGTAGTTGTTCGATGACCTCGCGGATTTCGGCGACCACCGGATGGTCCATCTCGCGGTCGAGCAGCACGCGGCCGCTTTGTAAAATCAGGTTTTTCGCCCAGAGCGCAACCAGCACGGCGCCGATCAGTCCGATCGCCGGGTCGAGCCAGGCCCAGCCGTAGAACCAGCCGCCGGCCAGCGCGGCAATCGCCAGCACCGAGGTCAGCGCATCGGTGATGACGTGGATATACGCTGCTTTCAGGTTCAGGTCGTGGTGATGATGGTGGGCATGGCCATCGTCGTGGTGGTGATGGCCGTGATCGCCGGCCTGGCCGAGGATCAGCGCACAAACCAGATTGACCGCCAGGCCAAAGATGGCAACGCCCATCGCTTCCGGGTAGTGGATGGTTTGCGGCTGCCACAGGCGCTCCAGCGAACCGAAGACCATTGCACCGGCCACGCCGAGCAGGAAGATGGCGCTGGTATAGCTGGCCAGTACTTCGATCTTCCAGGTGCCGAAGGCGAAACTGGGGTCGCTGGCGTACTTGCGCGCCGCGCCGTAAGCGAAGGCCGAGAGGCCGATGGCCAGCGCGTGCGAACTCATGTGCCAGCCGTCGGCCAGCACAGCCATCGAGTTGAACCACCAGCCGGCGACAATCTCGACCAGCATGGTGGCGATGGTGATCCACATGACCACCCGGGTGCCGCGTTCGGCCGCCGCATTGCCGGTGCCGTACTGGTGTTGGTGGGTCCAGCGCGAGACGTCGTTTTGTGTCTGGTTCATTGCTGACCGTAGCCCTTGAATTTGTCGAGCACTTCAGTCATTTCGTCGGCCGAGAGCAAGACCGGGCTGCCAAGTTGGCTGGCGCGCCAGTATTGCTCGCACAGCTCTTCCAGTTCGATGGCCAAGGCCAGGGCTTCGGTGAGGTCGCGGCCGGCGACCAGCATGCCGTGGTTGGCCAGCAGGCAGCCCTTGCGCTCGGCCATGGCGGCCATGGCGGCGGCTGATAGCGATTCCGAGCCAAAAACGGCGTAGCGGGCGCAGCGGATGCTGTCGCCGCCGAAGCGGGCGATCATGTAATGGAAGGAGGGGATGCCCAGGCGCAGGCAGGCCAGGCTGACGGCGAAGGGCGAATGGGCGTGCAGCACGGCACCGACTTCCGGCCGGCTGGCGTACAGGTCGCGGTGGAAGCGCCATTCGGATGAGGGCTTGCGCTTGCCGGTATGAGTGCCATCGAGCGCCATCAGCGGGATATCGTCGTCGCGCAAGGCCTCGTAGGCCATGCCGGTCGGCGTGATGTAGAAACCCTCACCACTGCGCACGCTGACGTTACCGGCGGTGCCGCGGTTGAGGCCGGCCGGCTGCATGGCGCGGGCGGTGCTGATCAGTTGAGCGCGCAGGTCAGCCACGGGCTTCCTCCGGATAGAGCGCCAGCAGGCCGTCACGGCTGGCCGGGCAGACACCGCGTTCGGTGATGATGGCCTTGACCAGCCAGTTCGGCGTCACGTCGAAGGCCGGATTGGCCACATCTTCACCGGCCGGCAACTGGCGTAGGGCGGATGGTACGCCGCGGCTGTCGAGGCCGTGCACCAGGCGGAATTCGTCGCCGTCGCGCTCCTCGATCGGGATGCTGGCGCCTTCGGGGCAGGCGAAATCAAGGGTTGAGCGCGGTGCTGCGACGTAGAAGGGAATGCCGTTGTCAGCGCAGGCCAGTGCCTTCAGGTAGGTGCCGACCTTGTTGGCGACGTCGCCATTGGCCGCAATGCGGTCGGCGCCGACGATCACCGCATCGACCTTGCCGTTGCGCATCAGCAGGCCGGCCGCGTTGTCGGCGATCAGCGTGTGCGGCACGCCGTGCTGCTCCAGTTCCCAGGCGGTGAGCAGGCCCTGGTTGCGGGGGCGGGTTTCCGAAACCCAGACATGCACCGGCACGCCGGCATCGTGCGCGGCATAGACCGGCGACAGGGCGGTGCCCCAGTCGACGGTGGCCAGCCAGCCGGCATTGCAGTGGGTCATGATGTTCAGGGTCTGGCCGTCAGCGACGATCAGGTCATTCCACAGTTTCAGTCCGTGCTGGCCGATGGCGGCGTTTTGCGCCACGTCTTCTTCGGCAATGGCGGCAGCCTCGGCCCAGGCAGCATCGCAGCGTGCCTCCGGGGCCAGGGGGCGCAGGATGTTTTCCATGCGGGACAGCGCCCAGTGCAGATTGACGGCCGTCGGCCGTGTCGCGCCGAGCACGGCGACCGCTTCGGCCAGCCTTCGGTCGGATGCCTCGAAATCAAGCGCAATGGCCAGGCCGTAAGCCGCAGTCGCGCCAATAAGCGGTGCGCCGCGCACTTGCATGGCGCGGATGGCGTGGGCTGCCTCCTCCAGCGTGGCGACGCGGACCCAGTGCAGTGCATGCGGCAGCCGGGTTTGGTCGATGATGTCGATGGCGCGCCGGTCGGGATGGGCGCGCAGGGTGCGGGTAGGGATGCCGTCGATGTTCATGGTTCGCATTGTGGCATAGTGCCTTCTTCCAAAACACCCGCTCGCACCATGGAAACACCGATCCGCATCGACTCCCGCTTCCCGAAAATGGGAACAACCATCTTTACCGTGATGAGCCGCCTCGCCGCCGAATGCGGCGCGGTGAATCTGTCGCAGGGCTTTCCGGATTTTCAGGCCGAGCCGGCGCTGTTCGACGCCATGCACCGCCACATGCTGGCCGGGCGCAACCAGTATGCGCCAATGGCCGGTTTGCCGGAATTGCGCCAGGCCATCGCGGACAAGGTGGCGGCGCTGTACGGCACCCGATTCGATGTCGAATCGGAAGTGACCGTTACGGCCGGGGCAACGCAGGCCATCTTCACCGCCATTGCTGCTTTCGTCAGGCCTGGCGACGAGGTGCTTGTTTTTGAGCCGGTTTACGACTCGTATGTGCCAGCGATCGAAACGGTCGGCGGCACGGCGGTCTACGCCCAGCTCCAATTCCCTGATTACACCCCGAACTGGGCGCAGGTGGCCGGGTTGATCTCGCCGAAGACGCGGATGATCATCGTCAATTCGCCGCACAACCCGACCGGTAGCCTGCTGACTGCGGCCGATCTCGACAAGCTGGTCGAACTGGTCCGTGGCACCGACATCGTGATCCTCTCTGATGAGGTCTACGAACATATCCTGTTCGATGGCGAGCAACATGCGAGCCTGTGTGGCCATCCGGAGCTGGCTGCGCGCACGATCGTCGTATCCAGCTTCGGCAAGACCTACCACATCACCGGTTGGAAGATTGGTTACGTGGTCGGGCCGGCGGCGTTGATGGCCGAGTTCCGCAAGGTGCACCAGTTCAACGTCTTTACCGTGCACGCCCCGTCGCAACTGGCGATCGCCGAATACATGCAGGATGCTTCGCGCCATCTCGGACTGGCAGCCTTCTATCAGGAAAAACGTGATTTTTTCCGGCAACTGATGGCGGCGACACCTTTCGAGTTGCTGCCTTGTCGCGGCACTTATTTCCAGCTGGCACGCTATGACCGGATTTCCGATTTGCCCGACCGTGCCTTCGCCGAATGGATGACGCGCGAGGTGGGGGTGGCGGTGATTCCGGTGTCCGTTTTCAATGCCGATGGACGCGATGACAAGGTGGTCCGCTTCTGCTTTGCCAAGCGCGAGGAAACCCTGCGGGCCGCTGCCGAGCGGCTTTGTAAAGCACTGTAACGAAACCTGAAAATATGAAAAGCGCTTGACCTTGTTCCTTGCCGAAGAGAATAATCAAAACGTCTAAAATTCAATATCAACGGAGAGGTCAGTATGGGAATGATTCAGGAATTCAAGGAATTTGCCGTCAAGGGCAATGCAATGGATTTGGCCGTTGGTGTGATCATCGGCGGCGCTTTCGGCAAAATTGTCGACTCCATCGTCGGTGATCTGATCATGCCACTGGTCAGCCGTGTCGTCGGCAAGTTGGACTTTTCCAACCTGTTCTTCGTGCTCGGTGATAATCCGAACAATCTGACGGCACTGGCCGACCTGAAAAAAGCGGGGATTGCCGTATTCGCCTACGGTTCCTTCCTGACCATTCTGGTCAATTTCATTATCCTGGCCTTCATCATCTTCATGATGGTCAAGCAGATGAACCGCATGCGCAAGGAAGAGCCGGCTGCTCCGGCTGAAGCCCCGGCCACGCCGGAAGACGTGCTGCTGCTGCGCGAGATTCGCGATTCGCTGAAAAAATAATCTCGTTTTCGAGACAGAAAAGCCGCCCAAGGCGGCTTTTTTTGCGCCTGCCCAGGCGTCGGAGGGGCAAAAGTTCTTAACAGAAGCAGGCGGCGATATATCCGCATCGGCTACTGGCGCGTTAAGCTGAACAATGCATTCAACAACCAAGGCTCAAGCCATGAAGAAAAAACTACTTATTGCGGCGCTGGCCGCTGCGAGCACGGTTCTCGCCGGCTGCGTCGTCGCGCCGGGGCCGGTCTATCGCGAACCACCGCCGCCGCGCGTCGAGCATCCGGGTTATGCGCCAGTGGCTGGCTATATCTGGATCGGCGGCTACTGGAACTGGACCGGCCACCGTCACGAATGGGTGCCTGGCTACTGGGACGCACCGCGCCCCGGTTATCGCTGGCAGCCCCCGCGCTGGGAGCGCGACGGCAATTCTTGGCGGCAATACGAAGGGCGCTGGGAGCATGACAGCGGAGCGCGCAGCATGCCTCCGCCGGCACCACGTAATGAGCGATACGAGGCGCCTCGGTACGAGCAGGCGCCGCAATATCGTCAGGAGCGCGGCTATCAGGCACCGCCGCAGCAAGCGCCGGCCCCGCGCCGAGAGATGGATAACCGCCAGCCGCCAGCCCAGGACATGGACCGGCGGGGACCGCCTGAAATGCGAACGGCCCCCGAGCAGCGTGGGCCTGGTGCCCAACGCGACGATCGTGGTCGCGACGATCAGCGTGACGAGCGTCGTTCAAGGCGCCGGGATGATGACGACCGCCGCTGAGCGAGCCCTAGCGGGTGCTGAAAACGCTCTCCCAGAGCCTTTCGACAGCCGCAATGTGCGGTTCCACCGCTTCGCGCGGCACCAGGGCCTTGGGGTTGGCTGACAGTCGCCTGGCGTGTTGCAGGCGCCGGTATTCGCGATAGGCGTTGCCGGCGGCTTCTGCTTGTGGCGGGTCGATCAGACCCAGTTCGCCGGCCATGCGCAGCAGGGCGATGTTGCCGAGGTTGCCGGTCAGGCTGGCGTGCTGGTGGGCATAGCCGAGGATCAGATACTGGACGATGAACTCGACATCGACGATCCCGCCGATGTCGTGCTTGAGCCCGAATTCGGTTTCGCTCTTCGAGGCATGCGCATCGAGCATCTTGCGGCGCATGGCGACGACCTCTTCCTTCAGTTTGGCGAGGTCGCGCGGCTGGCGCAGGATTTCGCAGCGGATTTCCTCGAAACGCAGGCCGACCGCCGGGTCGCCGGCGCAGAAACGGGCGCGGGTCAGGGCCTGGTGCTCCCAGACCCAGGCGTTGTTCAGCTCGTAGTCGCGGAAAGCGTCCACCGAGACAGCGAGCAGGCCGGAGTCGCCGTTCGGGCGCAGTCGAAGGTCAGTCTCGAACAGGATGCCGGCCGAGGTCTGGCTCGATAGCCAGGAGTTCAGGCGCTGGCCGAGGCGGGTGTAGTTTTCCGGGGCATCCTGATCGTCGTCTTCATAGAGATAGACGAGGTCTAGGTCAGAGGCGTAGCCCAGCTCCTTGCCACCCATCTTGCCGTAGCCGATGATCGCAAACTTCGGCGTTTCGCAATGCCGTTTCTTGATCGTTTTCCAGCACAGCGGCAGGGTTTCCTGGACGATGGTATCGGCCAGTTCGGTCAGATGGTCGGACAGGTGTTCGATGGTCTGCAGGCCGGCCAGATCCTGGGCCAGCAGCCGGAAAACCTGGCCGTGGTGCACTTCGCGCAGGATGTCCATTTCGCGTTCGGTATCGCCGGCATGCTGGGCCAGGTTGGCACGCAGGTTTTCACGGAACCCGGTCCAGTCGGTGGCGATTTCGTAGAGGCGGGGGTCGAGCAGTTCGTCGAGGAGCAGCGGGTGGCGGTTCAGGTATTCGGCCGCCCAGTTGGAGGCGCAGATCATGTCGGCGACGCGCCGCAATGCCATCGGGTACTGCTGCAACAGGGCCAGATACGAGCCGCGGCGGGCAATGGCTTCGAGGAAGGTGATGCCGCGGGCCAATGTCGTGTCGGGCGCGCCGGTGGCGCCGGCGGCTTCGATCAGGCGTGGACCGACCGCGTCGAGGC
The DNA here is from genome assembly GCA_018262245.1 of Pseudomonadota bacterium. GTDB lineage: Bacteria > Pseudomonadota > Gammaproteobacteria > Burkholderiales > Rhodocyclaceae > Azonexus. Next base: position 15,564 of record JAGTRV010000035.1, read on the forward strand.
GGGAGCGGTTAGTGGCCGGCAGCTGCTGGTAGCGGCTGGAGGCACGCAGTTCGGCCAGGCGGGTGATGGCCTCGCGCGGGTGCCGGAAGCCAAGGTTGCCGAAGGCTTCGATGGCGGTTTCTTCGTCCATCTGGCCCTGCCACAGGCCGATTAGCGGATGTTCGCCGGCCTCGGGATCGGAGAAGACGGCTTCGAAGTGTCGGCTGACCTTGTTGCGATGGTCGTCGAGTACCGCGAGCATCGAAGCCCAGTCCGGGAAGTCCATGCTGCGGGCGATCTTGGCCTTTTCAGTCGCCTCGACCGGCAGCATGTGCGTCTGCTTGTCTTCGACATACTGCAGTCGGTGTTCAAGGCGGCGCAGGAAGACGTAGGCTTCACGCAATTCCTGTTCGGTCTCGGCCGGGATCAGCTTGCGGTCGACGAGCAGCGCCAGCACCGACAGCGTCGGCCGGATCTGCAGCGCCATGTCGCGGCCACCGCGAATCAGCTGGAAAACCTGGGCCATGAATTCAATTTCGCGAATGCCGCCCGGGCCGAGCTTAACGTGGTCTGCCATGTCCTTGCGTGCCACTTCGCGGCGGATTTGCGCGTGCAGGTCGCGCATGGCGTTGATGGCGCCGAAGTCGAGATACTTGCGGAAAACGAAGGGCCGGCCAATTTTCTGCATTGCCGTCACCCACTCGGGTTGCAGATTGGCGCCGGCATTCATGGTCCGCCCCTTGATCCAGGCGTAGCGCTCCCATTCGCGGCCCTGGGTGATGAAGTAGTTCTCCAGTGCATCGAGCGAGCAGACCAGCGGGCCGGAATCGCCATTCGGTCGCAGGCGCATGTCGACCCGGAAGACCTGGCCATCCGCGGTCAGGTCGCCAAGGGCGCCGATGATGCGTTTGCCGAGGCGGGTGAAGAAGTCGAAATTCTCGATGCTCTTCGGGCCGGCCGTATCGCCGTCTTCCGGGTAGATAAAGATGTAATCAACGTCGGATGAGACATTCAGCTCACGTCCGCCGAGTTTGCCCATGCCGATGATCAGCAGGCGCTGCGGGCGGCCCAGCTTGTCGAGCGGCTCGCCATAGGTGGCGACCAGCTGGCGGTGGTAGTAGTCGAGCGCGAAATTGGTCGTCACGTCGGCGAGCAGGGTCATGCTCTCGACAATCTCGGCCAGCGGCGCCAGCCCGCCCAGGTCGCGCAGGACAAGATGGGCCATGGCACGATGGCGCAGGCGGCGCAGCACGGAACGGACAGCATCGTCGTCGGCGAATTCCCGCTGCAGCGGCGCCAGCAGGAGTTCCTCGGACAGTGGCTGCTGCCAGGTGGCGGCCAGCTCCGGGATCAGGTCCGGGCGGGAATTGAGCAGGTTGGCCAGATAGCGGCTGTGGTCGACAGCGGCTTGCCAGCGGGGATCGAGGGTGGTGTCCATGATGGTCGGTCGGCGGTTTAGCCGAAAAGGATAGAATGTTGGTTTTCGCTATCTCCTGATTGTAGTGACCTATTACCTTCCATGGCAAAGCGGCTTGACGCGTGAGTGAACCGCGGCGCCAAAATTCCAGCGTAATTTCGCCGGACGTTCGCATCGGGTTGTATCACCGCCTGCATTGGCTGTGGCCTATTCTGGCCAAGCCGGCGGTCGGTCGCGGCTTGCGCATCCTGGGCTGGAGTGTTTTTGCTGCCTGGCTGGTCTTTGCCGTTTTGGTGCTGGCCTTGCGTTATACCGTGCTGCCGAAAATTGCCGACTACCGGGTGCAGATCGAGCAGGCGGCGTCACGGGCGGTCGGGCAGCCGGTCACTATCGGTCGGATCGAGGCCCACTGGCAGGGGCTGAATCCGGATCTGGTGCTCGACGATGTCGTGCTCGCCGATCGTCAGGGGGTACCGGCCTTTTCGCTGGCGCGGGTGGAAGGGGTGCTGTCCTGGCAGACGCTGTGGCGCCTGCGACCGACCCTGGCCTTGCTGGCCTTCGACGGCCCGGTGCTGCATGTGCGCAGGGAAACCAACGGCAAGCTGACCGTCGCCGGTATGGATACCGAGGGTGAGAGCGACCCGGCCTTTGCCGAATGGGTGCTGGAACAAAAGCGCATCCGCATCCGCGATGCCACCATTGTCTGGGATGACCGGTTGCGCAAGGCGCCGCCGCTGGTGCTGGAAGATTTACAGTTTGCCCTCGATAACAGCGGTCGCCGTCATCGCTTCGGGCTATCGGCGGCGCCGCCGGATGCGCTGGCGGCGCGCATCGATATTCGCGGTGAGGTCAAGGGCGATCTTGGTGAAGCGCTGGACAATTTGTCGGGCAAGGTCTTTGTCGAACTCGATTACGCCGATCTGGCCGGTTGGCAACCGTGGGTCGATTACCCGGTGCATCTGCCGCAGGGCAGAGGTGCCTTGCGCATCTGGGGCGATATTGCCGACGGCGCCGGCAAGCTGACCGCCGATGTGGCGCTGGAGGAATTGCGTATCAGCCTCGGTCGCAAGCTGCCGGAACTCGATCTGGCCAGCATGCGCGGCCGCCTCGAGGGGCGCTACAAGGCGGATGAATGGGCGCTGGCTGGCCACAAGGTCGAGTTGCTGACGCAGGATGGCATCCGTATTGCACCAACCGATTTCAAGGTTGAATGGCGACAGGACCCGAAGAGTGCGGCGATCAGCGGCAACGCCAGTGCCAGTTTCCTCGATTTGTCGGTGCTGGGGCATCTCGCCTCTTACATGCCGCTGGATGCCCAGAGCCGGGACCTGCTGACCCGCCATCGTCCGCAGGGTCACATCACTGAACTGAAGGCAAGCTGGGCGCTGGATGGCGAGACCCTCAAACGCTACAGCCTGAAGACGAGTTTCCGCGATTTGGGCATCGAGGCGGATCGCTATTTTCCCGGGGCTTCGGGGCTGTCCGGCAATATCGATCTGACCGAAAAAGGTGGAGAGTTGACGCTGAATTCCGGCGCTTCCGGCTTGTCGCTGCCTGCCATTTTTCCCGAGCCGGATATTGCGCTGGATGCCCTGAAAGCCCGGGCCAGCTGGAAAAATTCGGCCGAGGCTGTCGCTATCAAGCTGGAGAAACTGGAATTTGCCGGTCCCGATGCGGCTGGTTCGGCCCTCGGGAGTTATCGCTACACCGGCGAAGGGCCCGGCGAAATCGACCTGACGGCCAGTGTCGACCGTGCCGACGGCCGTGCCGTCTGGCGCTACATGCCGCATGTGGTCAATGCCGAGGCGCGGAACTGGCTCAAGCGCGGCATTGTTGCCGGGCATGGCTACGACGGTCGGTTGGTGCTCAAGGGCAATCTCAAGGATTTTCCGTTCCGTGACGGCAAGGGCGGCAAGTTCATCGTCACCGCCAAGGCCACCGAGGCCAAGATCGACTACGCCGCGGGCTGGCCGACCATCGAACATATCGATGCCGACATGAGTTTCGGTACTGGCATGAAAATCGTCGCCAGCAAGGGGCGTATCCTCGGCGCCGGACTGTCGGGGGTGACGGTGGATATTCCCGATTTCGAATCGCAGGAGGAAATGCTGCTCGTGCGTGGCCTCGCTCAGGGGCCAACCACGGAATTCTTCCGCTTCATGGAACAGAGCCCGGTCTCCGACAAAATCGATCACTTCACCGATGGCATGAAGGCGGTGGGCAATGGCAGCCTGAGCCTCGAACTCGACATCCCGCTGCGCCATGCGCTCGATACCAAGATGCGCGGTGACTATCGTTTCCAGAACAACCAGTTGCAGCCCCTGGCCGGTCTGCCGCCGCTGACCCAGGTCAATGGTCGACTGCTGCTGACCGAGAGTTCGGTGGTCGCCCAGGATATCAGCGGCCGGGTATTCGGCGGACCGCTCAAGGTTCTGGTCAGGAGCGCCGGTGACAAGGTCGGCGTGGTGGCCAGCGGCACGGCGAATATCGGCGAGGTAAGCAAACATTTCGGCTGGCCGCTGATCAACCATTTGACGGGCAGCGCCGGCTGGAAGGCCGACATCAACATTCGTCGCCGCAATGCCGAGGTCGTGGTCGAGTCGGATCTGCTGGGCGTCAGCTCGCCGCTGCCCGAACCGCTGAACAAGAACGCGACAACGCCGCTGGCCTTGCGTATCGAGCGGTCCACGCCCGATGCCCAGCGCGAGCAATACCGGATTACGCTCGGCAAGATCGGCCAGGGGGTGATCGTGCGCCGGCTGGATAGCTGGGAGCGTGGTGTTTTCGCCGTTGGCGACACCGAGCCGCGTCTGCCCGACAAGGGGCTGGCCGTTCGCGTCGCGGTGCCGCGGATCGATGCCGATGCCTGGAAAAATTTCCTGCCCGATAACGGAAACGGGGCGGCGACGGATGGCAGTGGCCTGGCCTTGAATGTCGTAACGCTGAAAACGCCGCAACTGCGTCTGTTCGAGCGTGACTATAACCAGGTCGATGTCAGCCTGCGACCGCGCGATGGTGGCTGGCTGATCGGCCTCAACACCCGCGAAGCTATTGGTGATGTCTTCTGGAAAAGCGCCGGCGAAGGCTGGGTCGAAGGCAACTTCAAGCGACTGGTGGTGCGGCCGGCTACCGAAATCGGTGAAGGCAGCACGACCTTGATCAACTCGCTGCCCGGGATGAGTCTGGTCGTTGAGGATTTTTACATCGGCGACAAGGCGCTCGGCAAGCTGGATTTGAAAGCGCGTA
>JAGTRV010000338.1 GCA_018262245.1 Pseudomonadota bacterium
GCGCCAACTACGCTGCCTGCTGCCCGTTCCACAACGAGAAATCGCCGTCCTTCACGGTCAGCCCGACCAAGCAGTTCTACCACTGCTTCGGCTGCGGCGCCCACGGTACGGCGATCAGTTTCGTCATGGAATACCAGGGCCTCGGCTTTGTCGATGCCGTCAAGGATCTGGCCACCCGCGCCGGCATGCAGGTGCCGGAAAGCGAAGGGCGCAGCTTCAAGGACGAAAAGCCGGGCCAGACCCGGACGCTGATCGAAATCATGGCCCGCGCCGCGGCCTACTACAAGGATCAGCTGAAGAAGTCGCCGCACGCCATCGAGTACTGCAAGAAGCGCGGCCTGACCGGTGAAATTGCCGCCCGCTACGGTATGGGCTATGCCCCGGACGGCTGGCAGAACCTGCAGGAAGTTTTCCCGGACTACAACGCCGACGAGCTGAAAATCGCCGGACTGGTCATCGAAAACGAAGCCGGCCGCCGCTACGACCGCTTCCGCGACCGCCTGATGATCCCGATCATCAACCCGAAGGGCGAGATCATCGCCTTCGGCGGCCGGATCATCGACCAGGGCGAGCCGAAATACCTGAATTCACCGGAAACCCCGCTCTTCGAGAAGGGCCGCGAGCTGTTCGGCCTGCCCCAAGCCCGGCAGGCGCTGCGTGAAACCGACACCGCCATCGTCACCGAAGGCTATATGGACGTCATCGCGCTGGCCCAAAACGGCGTCGGCAATGCCGTCGCCACCCTCGGCACGGCGACCACCGCCACCCACGTGACCAAGCTGCTACGCCAGGTCGACCGCATCGTCTTCTGCTTCGACGGCGACAACGCCGGCCGCAAGGCGGCATGGCGGGCCCTGGAAAATTCGCTGGAAGCGCTGGCCGACAACAAGCGCCTCGGCTTCATCTTCCTGCCGCAGGAGCATGACCCTGACAGCTACATCCGCGAATTCGGCAAGGAACAGTTCGACCGGCAAGTCACTCAGGCCATGCCGCTGTCCGACTTCCTGCTGCGTGAATTAGCCCAGCGCTGCGACCTGACCAGCTCGGAAGGCAAGGCCCAGCTGATCTACGAGGCCAAGCCGCTGCTACTCAAGCTGCCAACCCCGCTGCTCCGCCTGCAACTGGTCAAGCGTCTGGCCGAGGCCAGCGGCTTTGCCCAGGCCGAAGTCGAGCGCCTGTGCGAACTGAAGTCCTACACGCCGGCTGCGCCGCCGAGAGCCAAGCGCACCGCACCGTCGCTGACCCGCAACCTGCTGCGCATCGTGCTGCACAAGCCGCAACTGGCCGCCCAGCTTCCAATAGCACTGCTGCCCGACACCCCGGAGCGCGCTGCCCTGACCCGCCTTCACCAGCTGGTCACGCCCAATCGCGAAACGTCGAGTTATGCCGGTCTGCGCGAACAGCTGCGCGGGCTGCCGGAAGAAAGCGTCATCGAAAACGCAGCCTCGGAACTTCTCGGCTTGCCGTTTGACGAAGAAGGGGCGGAGATGGAATTCCGCGACACACTGGAAAAACTGCAGGAGGGCGGCGAGAAGCGCGCCTTCGCCGAACTTCAGGTCAAGGCTCAGCAATTCGGCGTGGCCGGACTGAGCGCCGCCGAGAAACAGGCCTACATCCAGTTCCTCACCACCAAGGCAAATCGTAGCTAAGTTGTGGTAAAATCTACGGTTTTCTCGAATTCTATGGATCGTGTTCATGGCTAAGGCAAAAGACACCGCTAAGGAAGCCCCGAAGGCTCGCACCAGCAAGGCCAAGGATAAAGCCGCCGAAAAGGCGCTGCTCCAGGGTCAGATGGCTGAGACGCCGGAACCGCTTGACGCCGAAGCGCGCAAAATGCGCCTCAAGGCCCTGATCAAGCTGGGCAAGGAACGCGGCTACCTGACTTACGCCGAAATCAACGACCATCTGCCGGATGACGTCGTCGATGCGGAAAGTATCGAAGCGATCATCTCGACTTTCAGCGAAATGAGCATCCAGGTCTTCGACGAAGCCCCGGCTGCCGAAGATCTGCTGATGTCCGACACCGCTGCGGTTGCCGCCGACGACGAGGAAGTCGAAGCGCAGGCCGAGCAGGCCCTGTCCACCGTCGACTCCGAATTCGGCCGCACCACCGACCCGGTCCGCATGTACATGCGTGAAATGGGCTCGGTCGAACTCCTCACCCGCGAAGGCGAAATCGAGATCGCCAAGCGGATCGAGGAAGGCCTGAAGCACATGATCCAGGCGATTGCCGCCTGCCCGACGACGATTTCCGACATTCTCGAATTGGCCGCCAAGGTCGAATCCGATGAAATGCGCATCGACGAACTGGTCGACGGCCTGATCGACCCGAACGCCGTCGAAGAAGCGCCGGCTGCCGAAATGCCGGAAGCCGAAGAAGACGAAGACGAAGACGGCGATGACGACGGCGAGGGTGCTGGCGGCGGTGCCGCTGCGGCCTCCCTGCTGCAACTGAAGACCGATGCGCTGGAGCGCTTCAAGAACATCAAGGGCATCCACGCCAAGATGCAGAAGATGCTGCCGACCAAGGGTTCGCACGACAAGACTTACATCAAGCTGCTGCAACAGGTTTCCGACGAGCTGATGAACATCCGCTTCACCTCGCGTTCGATTGAGCGCCTGTGCGACAGCGTGCGCGGCATGGTCGAGCAGGTCCGCGGCTGCGAGCGCAAGATCCAGCAAATCTGCGTGGACCGCGTCAAGATGCCGCGCCCGCACTTCATCCAGTCTTTCCCTGGCAATGAAATCAACCTCGACTGGGCCGATGCCGAAGTCGCGGCCGCCCCGAAGACCTACGTTGCCATCCTGACCCGCAACGCGCCGGACATCAAGGAAGAGCAGAAAAAATTGCTCGCCCTGCAGGACCGCATCGGTATTCCGCTCAAGGACCTCAAGGACATCAACAAGCAGATGTCCACCGGCGAAGCCAAGGCCCGTCGCGCCAAGCGCGAAATGACCGAAGCCAACCTGCGTCTGGTCATC
>JAGTRV010000151.1 GCA_018262245.1 Pseudomonadota bacterium
ATATCGAGCAGGCGACAACCCGGGAAGATCTTCTCGAACTGGTATTTCTGCAGCTGATCCATGCACGTGCCACAGGAAACGATCACCGTCTTGATGTCGAGATAATTCAGTGTATTGGCGACACGGTGGAAGAGCACCCGGTTGTCGGTCGTGATTTTGACGCCCTTGTCCTCGTCACCGGAGGCAGTCTGCGGATAACCGCAGCACAGATAGCCCGGCGGCAGCACGGTGGTCACACCAACTTCATAGAGCATCGCCTGCGTGGCCAGGCCAACCTGTGAGAACAGTCGTTCCGAACCGCAGCCCGGGAAATAAAAGACGGCATCCGATTCCTCGGTCGTCTTGCGCGGATTGCGGATGACCGGGATCACCTTGTCGTCCTCGATATCGAGCAGCGCGCGCGAGGTCCGCTTGGGCAGATTGCCCGGCATCGGCCGATTCAAGAAGTGGATGACTTGCGCCTTGACCGTCGGGGCACCTACTGTGGCCGGCGGGTGGGCCCGGGTGTCCTGGACCAGACCAATAGCCTTGGCCACCTTGTGTGCCAGGCGCTGGGCCTTGAACCCGAAATCCATCATGACGCCCCGCATCAGCTTGATGGTCGCCGGGTCCTTCAGGTTCAGGTAGGTCATTGCCGCGACGGTGCCTGGGCTGAAGCGCTTCTTGTCCTGCTTGCGCAGGAAATTGCGCATGGCGACCGAGACATCGCCAAAGTCGATATCAACTGGGCAGGGCTTCAGGCAGCGGTGGCAGACCGTGCAATGGTCAGCCACGTCGTTGAATTCGTCGAAATGTTTGAGCGAAATGCCGCGCCGGGTCTGCTCTTCATACAAGAAGGCCTCAACCAGCAGCGAAGTACCGAGAATCTTGTTGCGCGGGCTGTAGAGCAAATTGGCCCGCGGCACGTGGGTTGAGCAGACCGGCTTGCACTTGCCGCAGCGCAGGCAGTTCTTGATCATGTCGGAAATCTTGCCGATCTCGGATTGTTCCATGATCAGCGACTCGGTACCGAGCAGGCTGAACGACGGCGTATAGGCGTTGCCCATGTCGCCGCCGGGCATCAGCTTGCCCTTGTTGAAGCGGCCTTCCGGATCGACCTTCTGCTTGTAGGCACGGAAGGGCCCCAGTTCTTCCTCGGTCAGGAATTCCAGCTTGGTGATACCGATACCGTGCTCGCCGGAAATGACCCCATCCAGCCCCCGGGCAATGTGCATGATGCGTTCGACGGCCTTGTGCGCCGTTTGCAGCATGTCGTAGTTGTCGGAGTTAACCGGGATGTTGGTGTGCACGTTGCCATCACCGGCGTGCATGTGCAGTGCCACGAAGACCCGGCCGCGCAGCACTTCCTTGTGAATGACCTCGACACGCTCGATGATCGGGCGATAGACAGCGCCATCGAATATCTTGTCGAAGCGCGCCTTCAACTCCAGCTTCCACGACGTGCGAACGGAGTAGTCCTGCAGGCGGTGGAACAGCTTCGGATTGGCCGCCTTGTTGGTCAGCTCGCCGGCATGGACGCCGTATTCAGCAAACAGCGCCTCGGCTTCGGCCAGCGGCATGTCCAGGTTTTCGAGCAGCCAGGCCCAGCGGCGGCGAACCGATGCCACATAGTCAAGCGCGGCCTGGCGACGGTCGCCGAGCAGCACCGTCTTGTCGACGTTGGAATCGCCTTCATGCAGCGGCAGTTCGCCTTGCAGGAAATCGGCCAGCGCGTCGCATAGGGCCAGCTTGTTCTGCGTGGACAGCTCGATGTTGATGCGCTCGATACCATCACAGTACTCGCCCATGCGCGGCAAGGGGATAACCACGTCTTCATTGACCTTGAAGGCGTTGGTATGGCGCGAGATGGCAGCGGTACGCGAACGGTCGAGCCAGAATTTCTTGCGCGTTTCGGCGTCGACGGCGATGAAGCCCTCGGCGGCGCGCAGGTTGCACATGCGGACGACTTCGGACGCGGCGGCCATCACGGCCTTTTCGTCATGGCCGACGATGTCGCCGATCAGCACCATTTTCGGGCGACCGTGGCGCTTGGCCTTGGTCGCGTAGCCGACGGCCTTCACGTAGCGCTCATCGAGGTGCTCCAGACCTGCCAGCAGCACGCCGGCGGCATTACCGGCACCACCCGGCTTGAAGTAGTCGGTGATCTCGACGATGGCCGGCACGGCTTCGCGCACCTGACCGAAAAACTCCAAACAGACAGTCCGCGAGACCGGCGGCATCTTGTGCAGCACCCAGCGGGCGGCCACGATGATGCCGTCAGTGCCTTCCTTCTGCACGCCCGGCACGCCGCCGAGGAACTTGTCGGTAACGTCCTTGCCGAGGCCGACCTTGCGGCAGGCGGCACCCGGCATGGTCAGCACTTCCTCGCCGAGCAGCTTCTTGCCGCTCGGATCGAAGCGCTTGAGACGGAATTCGACGTTTTCCTGCTCGTGGATCTTGCCGTAGTTGTGATTGACCCGTTCGACTTCCAGCCAGTTGCCGTCCGGATCAACCATCTTCCACCAAGCCAGGTTGTCGAGCGCGGTACCCCACAGCACAGCCTTCTTGCCGCCGGCATTCATGGCGATGTTGCCGCCAATACAGGACGCAGAAGCGGACGTCGGATCGACCGCAAAGACGCGGCCGGCCAGCGAGGCGGCTTCGGAAACGCGGTCGGTCACCACCCCGGCACCAGTACGAATGGTGGCATACGGCGTTTCATGACCGGCCAGCACCAGGTCTTCGACCGGACCGATATCGATCAGCTTTTCGGTATTGATCACGGCCGAGTAAGGTGTCAGCGGCACGGCGCCGCCGGTATAGCCGGTGCCGCCCCCACGCGGAATGATCGTCAGGCCGGCTTCGATACAACCGCGCACCAGATGGCCGATTTCCTCTTCGGTGTCCGGATAGAGGACGACGAAGGGGTATTCGACACGCCAGTCGGTCGCATCGGTCACGTGCGAAACACGGGCCAATCCGTCGAAGGCGATATTGTCCTTGCGGGTGTGTTTGCCGAGAACCTTCAGCACCTTGCGACGCAGGTCGTAGGTCTTTTCGAAATGCAGGGCAAACTGGTTAACCGCAGACTGAGCGGCCTCGACCAGCTGTTTGACCTTGGCGGAGCGGAGCGGGTCTTCCTGCTCGCTCTCGGCCCGGCGCTTTTCGACTTCCTTCAGGCGATGGCGCAAAGCATTGACCAACGCATCACGGCGGTCGCGATTGTCGAGCAGATCGTCTTCCAGATAAGGATTGCGCTGAACAACCCAGATGTCACCGAGCACCTCGTAGAGCATGCGTGCCGAGCGACCGGTAACGCGTTCGGCCCTCAGCTCGTCGAGCACCGCCCAATTGTCGGCGCCGAGCAGGCGGATAACGATCTCGCGATCGGAAAACGAAGTGTAGTTGTAGGGGATTTCGCGCAGGCGGGCAGTCATGGGAGCAGCCGGGGGTCCGTCAAAAGGGTGATTTTAGCGTATTGCGGCGCAACACGCGGGGCAGGTAGACCCCAAAGCAGAACACGGGTTCAGTTTGGTAACGCGCTTTGGGCCACCAGCCAGTAGCGGACAAGCTTGCCGAGGGCCATGAACAAGCAGCAAGGCAGCCAGTGCAAACGCAACCAGCCAGCGGCAACACACAGCGCGTCGCCGATCAGCGGCACCCAGGCCAGCAGCAAGGCCGGACTACCCCAGCGCTCCAGCTTGTCCTTGTGCGGCAGGTTTTTAACCCTTTGCCCGCGGGGCAGGGCATAGCCACACCACCAGGACGTCATGCCGCCAAGGGTGTTGCCCAGCGTGGCCAAAGCCAGCGCCGGGCCATATTCGGCCGGATGCAGGCGCAAAAATCCCCACAAAAGCGCTTCCGAACCGCCGGGCAGCACGGTAGCCGAGAGAAAACTGCTCACCAGCAGGCCCCAAAGCCCACTTTCCGCCGTGACGTTTAGCCACTCCACCCGTAGAATCTCCCTTTTGCCTTAATGAGTTGCGCCCAATGCACCCGGATTATCTCGAAAAAGTTCTCAACGCACAGGTTTACGACGTGGCAATCGAAACGCCGCTCGACCTGGCCAGCAACCTTTCCGCCCGGGTCGGCAACAAGATTATCCTGAAGCGCGAAGACATGCAGCCTGTCTTTTCCTTCAAGCTGCGTGGCGCCTACAACAAGATTGCCAGCCTGTCGGCCGAAAAGCTGAAGCGCGGTGTCATCTGTGCCTCGGCCGGCAACCACGCCCAAGGGGTCGCCCTGTCGGCCAGCAAGCTCGGTTGCCGGGCGATCATCGTCATGCCGACCTCGACGCCGGGCATCAAGATCAACGCCGTCAAATCGCGGGGCGGCGAAGTGGTGCTGCATGGCGACTCCTTCGACGAAGCCTACGCCCACGCGGTCGAGCTGGAAAAAACCGAAAAGCTGACCTTCGTTCATCCCTTCGACGACCCGGAGGTGATCGCCGGACAGGGCACGGTCGCCATGGAAATCCTGCGCCAGCATTCGCGCCACAACGGCCCGATCACCGCCGTCTTCTGCGCCATCGGCGGCGGCGGGCTGGCTGCTGGCGTGGCCGCCTACATCAAGCGCCTGCGTCCGGAAATCAAAGTGATCGGTGTCGAAACCTTCGACGCCGACGCCATGAAGCAGTCGCTGGCCGCCGGCAAGCGCGTTCGCGTCGATCAGGTCGGGTTGTTCTCCGACGGCACCGCCGTCAAGCTGGTCGGCGAAGAAACCTTCCGGCTGTGCAAGGAATACCTGGACGAGGTCATCCTGGTCGACACCGATGCCATCTGTGCCGCCATCAAGGATGTTTTCGAGGACACCCGTTCGATTCTGGAACCGGCCGGGGCGCTGGCCGTCGCCGGCGCCAAGGAATATGCCCGTCAGCACAAACTGAAGGACAAGAACCTGATCGCCATCACCTCCGGCGCCAACATGAATTTCGACCGCCTGCGCTTCGTTGCCGAGCGGGCCGAATTCGGCGAACAGCGTGAAGCCGTCTTCGCGGTCACGCTGCCCGAGAAGCCGGGTGCCTACAAGAAATTCCTTGGGCTGATCGGTCACCGCAATGTGACCGAATTCAACTACCGCTTCCACACTGCCAGCGAAGCTCACGTCTTCGTCGGCGTTCAGGTAGCCGACCGCAAGGAATCGCTGAAGCTGGTCGACAGCCTGCAGAAACACGGTTACCCGACGCTCGACCTGACCGATGACGAAATGGCCAAGAACCATATCCGTCACATGGTCGGCGGCCACGCCCCGGCAGTTTGCGAAAAGGGCATGCGCGAGCTGCTCTATCGCTTCGAATTCCCGGAAAAGCCGGGTGCCCTGATGAACTTCCTGACCCAGATGAGCGCCGGCTGGAACATCAGCCTGTTCCACTACCGCAACCATGGCGCCGACTATGGTCGCGTGCTGGTCGGCATGCAGGTTCCGCCGGACGACATGGGGAAATTCAAGGAATTCCTGACCAATCTCGGCTACGCCCACTGGGACGAGAGCCAAAACCCGGCATACAAGCTGTTCCTGGGTTAAAAACCGCGTTCCGGATTGGCAGACGGCGTCAAAGAACCATCTGCCAATCTATTTTGGCCTGCCGGAGAAATGCGGCCAAATATCAAATCCTGGCGACCAGGATTTCAGCCCACCCAGCCCTGTATCGCCCACAGCGCGGCCATGCCTGCCGCAATCGTTGCCAGCACACTGCGCGTCAGCCAGGCGACCAGCAGTGCGGCCTGCGCCGCCCAGAGGCGCGGATTATCCGGCGGCAGCAACAGGCCATTGGCTCCCGTAAAAATCTCTGGTGCGATCAAGGCGCCGAGGATGGCGGGTGGTACGTAGCGCAACACCGCTTCAATGCGTGGGTCGTCCGGCAAATGATGACCGAAAGCGATGAACGAAAGCCGGATCAGGAAAGTCACCAGTCCGCAGACCGCCATCGTCAGTAGCAGAAGCGGCGTGCTCATCGGTTTTTCCTGTCGAAACGACGCATGGCCAAACCGAAAGCGATGCCCGCCCCCGCTGCCACCAGCAGACCGAGCTTGTGTGGTAAAGCCAGCGCAGGCAACACCACCACCGCGGCCACCATCGCCGCCCATGCATCGCTGCGACGATGCACCGATAGCACCAGCAATGCGATGAAAGTCAGCGCAATCGAAAAATCCAGCGACCAGCTTGCCGGAATCGCCGTCCCAAGCAGCACCCCGGTCAGTGTGGACAACTGCCAGCCAGTCCACAAGGTAAGGCCGGTACCGCACAAAAACCAGTGGCGATACGGCGTTACCGGTCCGTCACGCAAGCGACCGATTGCTGCGGCGAACGCCTCGTCGGTCAGCAAATAGGCCAGCAACAATTTCCAGCGCCAGGGCAGGGCGCGCAAATAATCAGCCACCGCCGCGCTGTACAGCAGGTGGCGCAAATTGACCACCCCGACCGTCGTCACCATGACCGGAGGCGGCGTTCCACTGCCCCACAACTGGGCAAACACCACCTGCGACGAACCGCCAAACACCAGCGACGAGCTCAGCACCACCGCCCAGCCCGGCATTCCCACGGCCAGGCCGAGGACCCCAAAAATCAGCCCGAACGGCACCACGCCGAGCAGCAGCGGCAACTCGGCGCGAACACCGCCAAAAAATTCGGCACGAGGAGAATCATCAAACATCGAATCGGGTAGGGGAGGCCAGCAAAGGCGCTATGCTAATCGATCGCTACCGGAGTATTCGACCAGAGCCTCAAGAACCTGATCGGCCAAGAAAGCAGCTCCGCCAGACTGGCCACAGAAAAACGCTCTTCTCCGCGAACAATTACCCTATAAATTAAAATTTCGTTGGGTAATTATTGCGCAGGCACTACACTTACCCAACGAATATCGTATTTATTGGGTAAGCCATGAAACCCGCGGCACTTTTTTGCCCCAACCAGCCCGCTTTCCGCCAGCAATACGCGGCCGTCAAAGAGCAATCACTCACTGCCGGCGCCTTGCTGCCAGGAACTCCTGGCACGCTACAACTGCGTCGTGGCACCGGCTACGCCTACTGGTACCGGGTTTATTACCCGGTGCCGGGCAAGCAGGCCGAAACGCTGGTCGGGCGCGAAAGCGATAGCGCCGCCGAAAAAGCCATGCGTGCCCAGATGGAATTCGCTGAATCGATGACTCGGCAGGTCGGCATGCTCCGCAAGCTGGGCTTTCAAGTCGCTGATAAGACCAGCGCCCGCGTGATGGTCGAACTGCACAAGCTCGGCGCTTTTGAAGGCGGACTGCTACTCGCCGGCAAGCTCGGCTGCATCGCCTGGCTCAATGAACTCGGCGCCCGCCTCCGTCTGCCGGCGGGCAAGCCAGCTAGCTCACCGCGTCTTGAACTGGTCGCGCCGGCGAGCTTCCTCAGCCAACCGCTGGCTGCAACGCTACCGCTGGTCACTGCCAGCGAATCTACCGGCGCCCCCACCACCCAGACTGCCTTCACCTTGCCCGGCCAGGTACTCATGCTGACCGACATTCTCGTTGCCGGCAGTTGCTTCGGCAGCGCCGTGCAGGGGCCGGGCTGGTCGGCCATCAGCATTCCCGATCACGACTACCTGATCGCCGGCCCCGCACCCGGCGCGCTGCTTGCCGGCGGCCAGTGCATTCCCGTTCGCCTGCCACAAGCCGCCCGGCTCGTCTGGCACCAGCTCGCCGCACCACATGCAGCGTCGGAACGCCGGCTGGCGCTCACGCTCGCCGCCGTCGTGCTTGCCCAGGACCCTTGGGCCTTGCTTACCGCCTGGGAGACTGCGCCGGCAACCATCACCGAGCCGATTCGTCCGTTGCACGATGATTTGCTGGCCGATACCGCCGCACACCCGGATTTGCAGGATCTGATCACCGACTGCCTGGGCAGCACCGCGCCAACTGCCTGAAGCTGCGGCGGATTGCAGTTTTGGCGACTTCTTCTGCCTGCTCCAAGGGCCGTGCTGGTCGGGGCTTTCCCGGCGCCATACCCCGGTTTCTCTGATGTCTATTGATAGCGATTCAATATAAGCATTTAAGAAATCATTCTTTTTCAGAATACGCAGTGACCGGCAGACTCTAGCGTTCACCAGTCCATTGTCGAAGCCGCCCGATTGGCATTTGGGCCAGCTGT
>JAGTRV010000339.1 GCA_018262245.1 Pseudomonadota bacterium
TTCTGCAGTGATGACTTCGCCTTGACGCATTTCCTGGCGAGCCAGGGATTCTTCAAATAGTTGAGCAAAAGATTCCATTGACGGAGAGAACTTTCATGCTGCTGCGAACCGTGAAATCCACAGCGGGTTAGGGTTTGAAACAAATCACCGGCCACCTGGCCGGCAACACCTTACTGCAACGCTTCCCTGCTCCAGACCAGCACCTGATTCACCGCCTGTTCGATGGTGAGATGCGTGGTGTCGAGCAGCTTGGCATCTGCCTCTTGCCGGAGTGGAGCAACGCTGCGCTGGGAATCGCGCTCGTCACGCTGCCTGAGGTCCAACAGAAGGTCCGCGAGATTAGCAGATAATCCTTTTTCGATCAACTGCTTATACCGACGCTCAGCCCGCGCCTCGGCAGTTGCCGTGAGGAAGACCTTGAGCACCGCCAGCGGGAAGATTACGGAGCCCATGTCACGCCCGTCGCCAACCAGGCCGGGGGCCTTGTTGAAGGCCCGCTGCCGGAACAACAGAGCCTCGCGCACAGCTGGCAGGGCGGCAACTCTGGAAGCGCCGGCCGACATCTCTTCGGTGCGGATGGCATTACCAACCGAGGCACCATTCAGAAGGATATCGCTCTCGGAAAATTCAACATCCAGCCCGGCTGCAATTGCCGCCACAGCCGGTTCATCAGTCCACTCGACCCCCGCTTTTTGAGCGGCAAGGGCAGTCAATCGATACAGCGCCCCCGAATCGAGATAGTCGTAACCCAAGGCCGCTGCGATACGCGCAGCCACTGTACCCTTCCCGGAAGCCGAAGGACCATCGATGGCTATCACCGGCACCGCCGTAGTTACCTTGGCAAAACGCTCAAAATAATCAGGGAAGGTCTTCGCCACGCATTTCGGATCATTGATGCGCAAAGGCGTACCGAAAGCGGCCAGCGAGAAGCACATCGCCATCCGATGGTCATCATAGGTATCAATTGCCGCAGGCTTCAAATCGGCTGGCGTGACACGAATATAGTCTTCACCCTCCTCAACAACGGCACCCAGTTTGCGCAACTCCGTGGCCATCGCGGCAATCCGATCGGTTTCCTTGACACGCCAACTGGCGATATTGCGCAGCGTGGTTGTCCCTTTGGCAAAGAGCGCGGCCGTCGCCAAGGTCATCGCCGCATCGGGAATATGGTTGCAATCGAGGTCGACCGCTACCAAGCCGGATTGAGGCGCCCGCGCTTCCATCCAGTTCGGCCCCATCTCAATTTGGGCACCCATTTTGACCAGCGCCTCGGCGAACTTCACATCGCCTTGGATCGAATCGCGACCGACCCCTTCAACGCGAACAGGGCCGCCACCGATAGCACCCAGCGCGAGGAAATAAGAGGCTGACGATGCATCGCCCTCGACAAAAATCGTTCCCGGCGAAACGTAGCGACTACCGGCACGAACAGTAAACCGCTGCCAGCCATCACGCTCGACGACAACGCCAAAACGCGCCATCGTCGCCAGGGTAATTTCAATATACGGCTTGGAAATCAGTTCGCCGACAACTTCAACGACAACCGTTTCACCAGTCAGCGGCAAAGCCATCAGCAAGCCCGTCAGGAACTGGCTGGAAACATCACCGCGTACATTGACCACGCCGTTCGGCTGAATACTCGCCGGTTTCAGATGCAAGGGCGGAAAACCTTCGTTACCAAGATAGGTGATATCGGCACCTAGCTGACGCAGACCATCGACCAGATCGCCAATTGGCCGCTCATGCATCCTCGCGACGCCCTTGAGGACATAGTTGCCCCCAGCCAGGGCCAAAGCCGCCGTCAATGGACGAAAGGCGGTGCCGGCGTTACCAAGGAATAGCTCGATTTGCTTGACGGGAAAGTGACCGCCACACCCTTTAATTGACCAATTTTCGCCACCAAGGTGCTGAACGCCAACACCTAACGCCTTCAAGGCTTCCAGCATGCGTTCCGTATCGTCGGAGGCCAGAAGATCGCGGACCTCCGTTTCGCCATCCGACAGCGCCGCCAGCAGGAGAACACGATTGGATATGCTTTTTGAGCCAGGCAGACGAACCGTGCCACTGGCGGAAAGCAATTGAGGGAGGTCGAGAAATTCCATGGGCGGGCCACTACCGAAAAAGGACGTAGTCTACTCGCCTCAGGAAAAGACCGAAACCGCTGCTGTTATTCTCTAGGCAGCCAAATCGGCAACGTACTCAGGAACAAATCGCCGCAATCCGGCTTTTACGTCAGAGGTCAGACGAACAGGAACCTGCAACCAGTTCAGCAATTCCTCGCACTCCTCGGCAGACAAATCATCCGAAAAACGAGCAATTCGCAACTTTGGATGCGGCGTCGTAAGCGTCGTTTCATCATCAGCAAGTAGTTCTTCATACAGCTTTTCACCTGGCCGCAAACCGGTGAATTCAATCCGCACATCATCATCGGAAAGGCCTGATAGTCGGATCATGTCCTTGGCGAGATCGACAATCTTGACCGGCTCTCCCATATCGAGAACAAAGATTTCGCCCCCCTTCCCCATCAAACCAGCCTGCAAAACCAACTGCGCAGCCTCGGGTATCGTCATGAAATAGCGAACGATGTCCGGATGAGTTACGGTGATTGGTCCACCTTGAGCTATCTGCTCCCGGAACTTCGGTATGACACTTCCGTTGCTGCCCAGGACGTTCCCGAACCTGACTGTCACGAATTTTGTACTTTGGCCGGCATTGACAGCCAGACAAAGCAGCTCGGCAAGCCGCTTGGTAGCCCCCATCACGTTTGTCGGATTCACTGCCTTGTCAGTCGAAATCAGGACGAATTTTCTTACCCCGAAATCCTGCGCAATCCTCGCTACCGTATGAGTTCCCAAGGCGTTGGTCCGCACGGCCTGCCAGGCATTGACGCTTTCCATCAAAGGCACATGCTTGTAAGCAGCAGCATGGAACACGACAACCGGCCGCTCTTGAGCAAATATCTCCGTGACG
>JAGTRV010000152.1 GCA_018262245.1 Pseudomonadota bacterium
AGCGGCAGAAAAGGACAAGCGGGATAACTGTGAAAACTCCCGTCGCAACCTGGCTGCGCTGGAAGCCAACCAGCCGATGGCAACCTACGATGATAAAGGTCAACAGACACAGATGGATAGCGCTCAGCGCGAACAGGAATTGGACCGTGCCCGCAGGGCGGTCGCCGAGTACTGCAAATAAGGAAGTCTCCGTTAACTCTCGGAGGCGTCGGAATCACCGGCGCCTTTTTTCATGACCTTCCCCTCGGCCGCACGTTGCTTGCGGACTTCTTTGGGATCAGCAATCAGTGGCCGATAGATTTCGACGCGATCCTTGTCGCGTAACACCGAATCGACTTTGGAAAGTTTGTTCCAGATACCAAACTTGTTCTTTTTGAGATCGATCTCAGGGTACTTATCCAACAGACCGGAAGCCTCAAGCGCTTGTTGCACCAATGCACCTTCCGGCAATTTCACACGAACGAGCTCCTGCTTGTTGGGCAGGGCGTAGCAAACTTCAATATTCAGCATTTCAGCCATGGCTGACTCCATAGACCTGTGCAGCGCGAAACGGACCATCGACCAGCCGGATCTTCATTAGGCGAGGATATTCCTTGTCATTTTCCGTGGTAAAGCAGGATTTGACCGAATGGTAGTTGATGTGAAGCGTCGCGACTGTCCTGGACGCGTCACGAAATTTCACCTCGGTATGGCTGCACCAGGGCAGAAACACCGGGTAATCCTCGCAGCGATCCACCAACTCGAACATGCGTTCGGCAGATTGCTCGATCAAGACTGTCTTTTCAACCAGAGCCATGCGGCAGCAGCATTCCTGTATCCTGTAGAATTAGTGATTTTAATGGATCACCCGGCAGCATGAGCATTACCGTCAACAAAAAAGCCTTTCACGACTACTTTGTCGAAGAAAAGTACGAGGCCGGCATTTCCCTCGAAGGTTGGGAGGTCAAAGCCATTCGCGCCGGACGGATGAACATCAAGGAATCCTACGTCATCATCAAGGGCGGCGAGCTTTTCCTGATTGGCATGCATATATCACCGCTGGCCACCGCCTCGACCCATGTCAGCCACGATCCGACACGCACGCGCAAGCTGTTGTTGCACGCCAAGGAAATCAGCAAACTGATCGGCAAAGTCGAGCGCGCCGGATACGCCTTGGTACCGCTTGATTTGCATTTCGTACGGGGTCGAATCAAACTTGAAATTGGCTTGGCCAAGGGCAAAAAGCAGCACGACAAACGTGCCGACGAACTGGACAAGGATTCAAAGCGCGAAGCACAGCGCGCCATGAAAGAACGCCAGAGATAGTCACGCCAGACCAAGACGATTGTGTAAAAATCACCGATACACAATCAAAGATGGCCTAACGGGCAATCAAAAAAACAGGGATAACTGAACCATACTCAATTCCGGCATGAAAAAGACTCGCATCATTCTCGCTGACGACCAGTTACTGATAAGGGCTGGGATTCGGGCGATCGTTGAAACCTTGCCCGGTTTTCAGATCGAAGCAGAATGCACCGATGGCTACGAAGCCATTTCTGCAATACAACGTCTGCAGCCTGATGTTGTATTGCTCGACATTGCGATGCCCGGACCTTCCGGCATCGAGGTGGCACGCACCATCCGACAGTTTGACCCGAACACGAAGATTTTGGTGCTATCCAGCGTTGATCGTCCGGAAATAATCGAACAAGCGCTGGCAGCCGGCGTCAATGGTTATCTGCTGAAAGACTTTGTCCTGGCCGAACTACTCCAGGCGCTTGAAATGGTGCTGCATGGAGAGCGTTTTCTTTCGCCAAAAATCCGTGAGATGTCGCGAATTAGTGACGCAGAGGGCACCTCCGGAAGCGGCACCCAGCTGACCGCTCGACAAACTGAAATTCTCCGCCTGGTTGCCTCCGGGAGAACCACCAAGGAAATTGCCCGGGATTTGGGAATCAGTCCAAAAACAGTGGAATTTCACCGCAGCAGACTGATGGAGCGCATCGGCGTTCACGATGTCACCGGCCTTACCCGCTTTGCGTTACAAACAGGCGTAGTCTGCTGACATTCAGCAGTCAGCTCACAAATCTTTTTCCAGATAGGAAGCCAGTTCGCCGGCCATGCACAGCATGCACTGACTTAGAGAGTCGGCCATCGAATTCCAATCGCCCTCCCCCTCATGTACTGCCTGCTCAAACTCCCTGGCCAGATCGACGCATCGATGGCCCGAGAACAACACACAACTGCTGCGAATGTCGTGCAGCGCATCCTTCAGGACAGGAATATCCGCAGATTTGAGCGCATCCTGCATCCGCTGTATCAAAACCAGATGGCTTTCCAGAAAGAGTTTGATCAAGCGCTCTGCAGTCGCGTGATTACGACCAAGGTTGACCAACAGGTACTCTAGATTGCAGAGGCTATCGCCCTGCAGATTGCTGATTCTCTCCGCCATTACCGGGCACCCAGACTTTTTTGTATTGTTTGGTCACAGCTTAGAACCAATGGCGCAAGGCCGTGAACTCGGCATTACCCTAGGGAGAGATTGATAATTCAGCGGCCGTCGACAATTGCCAGAAACGAGCAGCCAGAAAAAGGAAAAGCCCGAAAAGCGGGGCTTTCGGGCTCTAACAATTATTCTGGCGGAGTGGACGGGACTCGAACCCGCGACCCCCGGCGTGACAGGCCGGTATTCTAACCAACTGAACTACCACTCCGCGTTGGACCACGCAGATATCCTGGTGGCAAAGAACGGGGCGAATAATAGCACGCTCCGAGCAGGCGGCAACGACTACAATTTCGCTTTTCAAAACCCGCAGATGATGTAATGACCGATATCGGCACGCTCAATTTCACTTGGTCGCAAGCCATCATTGGCGGTTTCGTCGCTGCCGGCATTACTGACGCGGTCATCTCGCCAGGATCACGCTCAACACCTCTGGCGCTTGCCATGCTCAGACAAGCTGGTCTGCGCTGCCATATCGCGATTGACGAGCGTAGCGCCGCATTTTTTGGATTGGGCCTAGCCAAGAGCAGGCATTGCCCGGTGCTATTGTTGGCAACATCGGGGACCGCACCGGCGAATTGGTTGCCGGCCGTGATTGAAGCCAGCCAGTCCGGCATCCCACTGATCCTGATTTCCGCCGATCGCCCACCGGAGCTTCAAGACTGCGGCGCCAACCAGACCGTCAGCCAGCCAGGCCTGTTCGGTTCTCACACGCGAGCCAGCCACACATTGGGCACACCGGAGCCGGGCTTTAACCCTGGCTACTTGCATCGCGTGGCCAGACAGGCCTGCGAGCAGGCAAGCTGGCCACACCCCGGCCCCGTCCATATCAATCAGCCATTCCGTGAGCCAATGCTGCCATCGGAGCCAGTACTCTCTGGGGAAATGCCGGAAAAAATAAGCATCTCCCATCCCGACCTCCAGCCGGACCTGAATGCACTAGGCGATCTGACCCGACGTATCTCCGGCCGGCCTGGCATCATCGTTTGTGGCGAGATGCAGTCCCGCGATGGACAAAACGAAGCACTCGTCGCACTGGCGGCTCGACTGCGCTGCCCAATTTTCGCTGAACCCCTGTCCGGTCTTCGTTTCGGGCCACATGACCGCTCGCACCTTTGCGTCCGCTACAACGACTGGCTAGGCAAAACCGATCTTGTGAGTCAGTACAGGCCGGAATGGGTCATTCGTTTTGGCGCCTATCCAGTTACCCGAAACTTGCAGAAGCTCGTCTCCGAGATCACGGAGACACACGCGCTCGTCGATCCATGGCCACGCTGGATCGATCCGGCACGCAGACTGACTCACTTGCTGCGCTCGGAACCTGCGGCTATTTGCAAAGCACTGCTGGATCTTTCTCTTGTGCCGTTTTCCGAGACATGGCTTTCCGCCTTGGGCAAGTTTGAAGGGAACGCCGAAGCGGACGAGAAAAGGAACCATATTCACGTACTGCTCGAAGAAGTGCCGGACGATACGGATCTATTCGTCGGCAACTCCCTGGCCATTCGGCAAATGGACACCCATTCCGGCAGTGCCGACAAGACACTTCGCATTTACGCCAATCGTGGCGCCAGCGGCATCGACGGCAATATTTCCACTGCAGCAGGAATTGCGGCCAGCCGTGGGCGGGCGGTTGCCCTGATTGGGGATTTGACCTGCCAGCACGACCTTGGAGGCCTGGCCCTGGCTCAGGGACAGAACATAGTCATCATCGTGGTCAACAACGGCGGCGGCGGTATTTTTGATCACCTGCCCCAACGCGATCTGCCCGAATTCACCCAAGGCTGGCGTACGCCACAAAATGTAAACTTCGAGCACGCAGCACTGGCCTTCGGTTTAGGCTATGCCGCGGCCGATTCCGATGACGATTTACGGCCGGCCCTGCGCCACGCATTTGCTGCTGGCGGCCCGCACCTGATCGAACTCAGGCAATGCTGATGCAAGCGGCTTGCAAACAGCCTTGCAGGTAAAATTCGCCCCCATGACCTTGACCACAACGCACCTCGCCGATCCCAGCCACGCCTCCCCTCTGGGCAAGGCGACCGAATATCAGAGCCACTATGCGCCTGAGCTGCTCTACCCGATCCCGCGCCAACTCAAGCGCAGCGAACTCGGCATCACGGATGCCAATTTGCCATTTGTCGGCGAGGATCTGTGGAACGCTTACGAACTATCGTGGCTGAATCCCAAGGGGAAGCCAGTGGTCGCCGTAGGCACTTTCCGGGTACCGGCCAATAGCCCGAATCTGATTGAATCCAAATCATTCAAGCTCTATCTGAACTCGTTCAACCAATCCTCTTTCGACAACATCGCAGCCGTCAGCGCGACGATGAGCCGCGACCTTTCTGCTGCAGCCGGCAGCCCGGTTGTTGTGGCACTGGAGCCGCTATCGGCATCACCAGTGGCTTCGATCGGCACTCCCGACGGCATCCTGCTTGACGAACTCGATATCACCTGTGACCGCTATCAACCGGAACCGGCACTGTTGACCACCCTGCCGGGTGAAAACGTCGAGGAAACACTGTATTCCCATCTCCTCAAATCAAACTGCCTGGTCACTGGCCAGCCGGACTGGGCAATGGTCGTCATCCGCTACCGCGGCAAGCCCATCGACCGCGCCGGCTTGCTGCGCTATATCGTCTCCTTTCGCAATCACAACGAATTCCACGAGCAATGTGTCGAGCGGATCTTCTCGGACATCCGAGCGCACTGCCAGCCTGAAGTGCTGGCCGTCCATGCCCGCTATACCCGGCGCGGCGGACTCGACATCAACCCATTCCGCAGCACTGGCGACTACGCGCCCCCCGACAACACCCGCGAAATCCGCCAGTAATCAGGCAAGACAGAAGAACAATCTATAGAACAATGGTTAAAGACAAAGCCCCCGACCTGTCCAAGCACACGCCGATGATGCGCCAATATCTGGCGCTCAAAGCCAACCATCCGAACACTCTGCTGTTTTACCGGATGGGCGATTTTTATGAGCTGTTCCATGAGGATGCCGAAAAGGCTGCACGCCTGCTCGACATCACACTAACGACGCGCGGCCAGTCAGCCGGCGTGCCGATCAAGATGTGCGGCATTCCCTTCCACTCGCTGGAGCCTTATCTGGCCCGTCTGGTCAAGCTGGGCGAATCGGCGGTCATCTGCGAGCAGATCGGCGATCCGGCGACCAGCAAGGGCCCGGTCGAGCGCGCCGTGGCGCGCATCGTGACGCCGGGAACGCTGACCGATGCGGCATTGATCGACGACAAGCAGGATCTTTGGCTGCTGGCAGTCACGACGCACCGCAACACGGCCGGTATCGCCCGCCTGAATCTGGCCAGTGGCGAATTTATCCTGATCGAGGTACCCACCGAGCAAATACCGGCGACGCTGGAGCGCATCCGGCCGGCTGAAATTCTTTATCCCGAAAGCTGGACGCCAAATTTCGGCGTTGACGTTGCCCGCACTCGCCAGCCGGACTGGTATTTCGAATTCGACTCGGCGCGCCGCCTGCTTTGCGACCAGTTCGAGGTCGCTTCGCTCGCCGGTTTTGGTGCCGAGGGCCTGAAGCCGGCCATTGCCGCTGCCGGGGCCCTGCTGCAATACGCCCAGGCGACGCAGTCCGGCAAGTTGCCGCATCTGCGCGGCTTGACCGTGGAAATCGAGGGCGCCTATCTTGGCCTCGATCTCGCCACCCGGCGTAACCTGGAGCTGACCGAGACCCTGCGCGGCCAGCCGTCGCCGACCCTGTTCTCTCTGCTCGACAACTGCGTGACCAGCATGGGATCTCGCCTCTTGCGCCACACGCTGCACCATCCTCTGCGCGAGCGCGATATTCCCGCTGCCCGTCATGGGGCAGTCGAAGCCTTGCTAGAAGACTACGGCCGACTGGGCAACGAGGTCAGAAAAGCCCTGCGCGGCATCGCTGACATCGAGCGCATTGCCGGCCGTGTCGCGCTGCGCAACGCCCGCCCGCGCGACCTGGCCAGCCTGCGCGAATCGGTGGCGCGCCTTGAGGGCCTGCGGGCGCCATTGGCTGACAGCCCCGCACCGCTGATTGCCCTGCTCTTTGCCGAACTCGAAACGCCCTACCCGGCCCTCGAACTTCTGGTTCGTGCCATCGCGGCTGAACCTGGCGCCCAAGTGCGCGACGGCGGCGTCATTGCCCCGGGCTACGACGCGGATCTCGACGAACTGCGCTCGCTGAACGACAACTGTGGCGCCTTCCTGGTTGATATGGAAGCCCGAGAGCGCGAGCGCAGTGGCATTGCCAGCCTCAAGGTCGAATACAACAAGGTGCATGGCTTCTACATTGAGGTCACCCATGCCAATGTCGACAAGATTCCCGACGACTACCGCCGCCGGCAGACGCTGAAGAATGCAGAGCGTTACATCACGCCGGAACTGAAGGCCTTCGAGGACAAGGCGCTGTCGGCCCAGGAACGCTCGCTGGCCCGTGAGAAGCTGCTCTATGAGGCCATTCTCGATGCGCTGCTACCAGTTGTCCCAACCCTGCAGACAATCGCTCGCGCCATCGCCCAACTCGACCTGCTGGCCGGCTTCGCCGAGTCGGCGCTGAAGCGCAACTGGTGCAAACCGGAATTCGCCGCCGAAACCCAGTTAAGCATCACCGGCGGCCGTCATCCGGTGGTCGAGGGCGAATTGACCAACCAAGCTGAAACCTTCATCGCCAACGACTGCCTGCTCGCCGAAAACCGCCGCCTGCTGCTGATCACCGGCCCGAACATGGGCGGTAAATCGACCTATATGCGCCAGGTGGCGCTGATCGCCCTGCTTGCCCACATTGGCTGCTACGTGCCGGCCGACCGCTGCGTGCTCGGCCCGCTCGACCGCATCTTCACTCGCATCGGCGCTTCCGACGATCTGGCTTCCGGCCGTTCGACCTTCATGGTCGAGATGACCGAGGCGGCCGCCATCCTGCACCACGCGACGAATCAGAGCCTGGTGCTGATGGACGAAATCGGACGCGGCACATCCACGTTTGACGGCATGGCGCTGGCTTTCGCCATCCTGCGCCACCTGATCGAGAAAAACCAAAGCCTGACGCTATTCGCCACGCACTATTTCGAATTGACGCGGCTGTCGCACGAGTACTCCGAACTGGCCAACGTCCATCTCGGCGCCGTCGAGCATAATGACCGCATCGTCTTCATGCATGCCGTCGAAGAAGGCCCGGCCAACCAGAGTTACGGTATCCAGGTCGCCGCACTGGCCGGCATCCCAACCGCCGTCGTCCGCGCTGCACGCAAGCAACTGCGCGAGTTCGAACAGCGGGCGGCCGTCGATCCGCTGCAGCCCGACCTCTTCGCTCAGGGCGCACCCGAGCCGGCCGAACCGGAGCCGCATCCAGTCGTCGAGCAACTCGCCGCCATCGATCCGGACAGCCTGACGCCGCGCGAAGCGCTCGATGCCCTGTATGCCTTGAAAGGCCTTTTGCGGTGACAGGCTGGTGGTCGGTCGCCATATCGCGCAGCATCCTGCTCCGCAAGCTGCTACCGGCCCTCGCACTTGCTGCCGCAGCCGTCTCGGCAGAGGCGGAAAGCTGGCGCTTTGCGCTGATTGGCGACACCCCCTACAGCAGCCATGAGCGCTCCGAACTGCCAAAGATGCTGTCCGCTATCGCCGACAGCCAGGTGGATGTCATCACGCATATCGGTGACATCAAGTCCGGCGCCAGCCGCTGCGATGACGAGGTCTATGCCGATCGCTACGCCCTGTTCAATGCCAGCCGGGCGCCCTTTGTCTTCGTCCCGGGCGATAACGAATGGACCGATTGCGAGCGCCTCAATAACGGGGCTTACGAACCGCTTGAGCGACTGGAAAAGCTGCGCAGCCTGTTCTGGAACAGCAACCAATCGCTCGGTCAAAAGACACTGACCGTCGAGCGCCAACCGGGAAGCTACCCCGAGCACGCCCGGTTTCGCCTCGGTCCGGTGCTGTTCGTCACGCTC
>JAGTRV010000340.1 GCA_018262245.1 Pseudomonadota bacterium
CGCCATGGTCGCCTGGTTGGCGGTCAGGATGCCCATCTCGTTGTCGGCGAAGCGGCAGCCATGCACCGTCAACTCGCCGCGCTCGAAGCGAATGCCGGCGCCGTTGGCGTGGCTGCTCCGGGCGCCGCGAAACTCGATATTCTCGATCCGGACATGCCCGCCGCGCACGACCCAGGTCGCCTTGTCCTCGGCGCTGCGGCCATCGGCCAGCATCACCGGCCGTTCGCCGACACCGCGAATCAGCAGATTGTCCTGCGTCCACACCGCCGGCTGGCCGCGGTAGTTGCCGGGGCGGATTTCGATGACCTCGCCATCGCGCGCCAGACGCGCCGCCTCGGTCAGGGTGCTGATCTTTTCGCCGCTGCCGACCCGCATCGTCGCCTTCGGTGCCGCATCGCCCCAGCGCTTCTGCAGCGCCAACTCCGCTTCCGGCAAGGCGATCAATTTGCCGTCAGCGCCCCGGCGGATTTCGCCGACATAGCTCGGTGCCTGCGGCAGCGTATCGCCCGACTGACTGATGGCTGCACTTGCCAGGCCAGCCGCAAGACAGGCCAGGCTGAGACGACAAAGCTTGCGGCAGAACGAATCACGGATCACGGGCATCTCCTTCGGCAAGGCCGGCTGCCTCATTCTAACGGCATTCGGAAAACAGAAAAATCCACCCCGGCTTACCCGGCCGGGCTATGCTGCAACCATGGAAACAATGCCTGCTCCTGCGGTCGACGGCCGGAAAGGGCCGATTTTCGTAACCCCCTTGACCGAGGCGACCGCCCTGCCCCCTGAATAGCCACCACCTATCAAGCGTATCCAGCTAATCAATTAGCAAAAGATGTCCTGCTTTCCTAATATCAGTTTGCCTGCTTCCTATAACGTCATTCACTGAGGAGAGAAGAGAAATGGATCAAAACAATGTGAGTTCTGCTGGCAAGTGCCCCGTCATGCACGGCGGTGCCACAACGGCCAGCATTTCGAATACCGAGTGGTGGCCCAAGGCCCTGAATCTGGACATCCTGCACCAGCAGGATAGCAAGACCAATCCGCTGGGGCCTGACTTCAACTACCGCGAAGAGGTCAAGAAGCTCGATGTCGAAGCGCTGAAGAATGACCTCAAAGCCTTGATGACCGACAGCCAGGAATGGTGGCCGGCGGACTGGGGCCACTACGGCGGCCTGATGATCCGCATGGCTTGGCACGCGGCCGGCACCTATCGCATCGCCGACGGCCGGGGCGGTGGCGGTACCGGCAATCAGCGCTTCGCCCCCTTGAATTCCTGGCCCGACAACGCCAACCTCGACAAGGCCCGCCGCCTGCTCTGGCCGATCAAGAAAAAATACGGCAACAAGCTGAGCTGGGCTGACCTGATCATCCTCGCCGGCAACATGGCCTACGAATCGATGGGCCTGAAGACCTTCGGCTACGGCTTTGGCCGCGAGGACATCTGGCATCCGGAAAAAGACATCTACTGGGGCTCAGAGAAGGAGTGGCTGGCGCCGACCGACAACCCGAACAGCCGCTACTCCGGCGAACGTGATCTGGACAACCCACTGGCCGCCGTGATGATGGGGCTGATCTACGTCAACCCGCAGGGCGTTGACGGCCAGCCCGACCCGCTGAAGACGGCGCGCGACGTGCGCATCACCTTCGCCCGGATGGCGATGAACGATGAGGAAACCGTCGCCCTGACCGCCGGCGGCCATACGGTCGGCAAGGCGCACGGCAATGGCGACGCCGCCAAGCTGGGTCCCGAGCCGGAAGGCGCCGACCTGGAAGAACAGGGCCTGGGCTGGAACAACCACAGCAGCCGTGGCGTCGGTCGCGACGCGGTGACCAGCGGCCTCGAAGGGGCGTGGACGACTCACCCGACGCAGTGGGACAACGGCTACTTCAAGCTGCTCCTCGGCTACGACTGGTGGCTGCAGAAGTCGCCGGCCGGGGCCTGGCAGTGGCAGCCGGTCAACATCAAGGAAGAGGACATGCCGGCCGACGTCGAGGACCCCTCGATTCGCCGCCCGCCGATCATGACCGACGCCGACATGGCGATGAAGTTCGACCCCGAGTACCGCAAGATCGCCGAACGCTTCCGCGACGACCAGGCCTATTTCACGGAAGTCTTCGCCCGCGCCTGGTTCAAGCTGACCCACCGCGACATGGGTCCGAAGGCCCGTTACATCGGGCCGGATGTGCCGCAGGAAGACCTGATCTGGCAAGACCCGGTCCCCGTCGGCCGCAAGGATTACGACGTGGCGGCCGTCAAGGCCCAGATCGCAGCCAGCGGCCTGACAATCAGCGAAATGGTATCCACCGCCTGGGACAGCGCCCGCACCTTCCGCGGTTCGGACAAGCGCGGCGGTGCCAACGGGGCACGTATCCGCCTTGCCCCACAAAAGAACTGGGAAGGCAATGAACCGGCACGCCTGGCCAAGGTGCTCGGCGTCCTGGAAAACATTGCGGCGCAGACCGGCACCAGCGTCGCTGATGTCATCGTTCTGGCTGGCAACCTCGGCGTCGAACAGGCAGCCCAGGCGGCCGGTTTCAATGTCAGCGTTCCCTTCGCAGCGGGCCGTGGCGATGCCAAGCAGGAAATGACCGATGTCGAGTCGTTCGAAGTGCTTGAGCCTTTGGCTGATGGTTTCCGCAACTGGCTGAAGAAGGACTACGCCGTCAGCGCAGAGGAATTGATGCTCGATCGCACGCAACTGCTGCGACTGAGCGCTCACGAGATGACGGCTCTGGTGGGCGGCATGCGCGTCCTCGGCACCAATTACGGTGGCACCAAGCATGGCGTATTTACCGACCGCGTTGGCGCGCTGACCAACGACTTCTTCATCAACCTGACCGACATGGCCTACACCTGGAAGCCGGTTGGCAAAAACCTGTACGAAATCCGCGATCGCAAGACCGGTGCGGTCAAATGGACGGCCACCCGGGTCGATCTCGTGTT
>JAGTRV010000036.1 GCA_018262245.1 Pseudomonadota bacterium
CCGCCACCAAGATCGTTGCTGCGGTCAAGTAAGGAGCTATTGAATGTCCATTTTCATCAATAAAAACACCCGCATCATCACCCAGGGCATCACCGGCAAGACCGGTCAGTTCCATACGGAAAAGTGCCAGGAATACGCAAACGGCAAGGAATGCTTTGTTGCCGGCGTGAACCCGAAGAAGGCTGGCGAGTCCATCTTCAATATTCCTATCTACGCCTCCGTCAAGGAAGCCGCTGCCGAAACCGGTGCGACCGTTTCCGTCATCTACGTGCCGCCCCCGGGTGCTGCCGCCGCAATCTGGGAAGCCGTTGAAGCCGACCTCGATCTGGCCATCTGTATCACCGAAGGCATTCCTGTTCGCGACATGCTCATGCTGCGCAACAAGATGAAGGAAAAGGAAGCCAAGGGCGGCAAGAAGACCCTGCTGCTCGGCCCGAACTGCCCCGGCCTGATCACCCCGGATGAAGTGAAGATCGGCATCATGCCGGGTCACATCCACCGCAAGGGTCGCATCGGCGTGGTTTCCCGCTCCGGCACCCTGACCTACGAAGCCGTTGGCCAGCTGACCGAAATCGGTCTCGGCCAGTCGTCTGCCGTTGGTATCGGTGGTGACCCAATCAACGGTCTGAAGCACATCGACGTCATGAAGGCTTTCAACGACGATCCGGATACCGACGCTGTGATCATGATCGGCGAAATTGGTGGTCCTGACGAAGCCGAAGCTGCCATGTGGTGCAAGGAAAACATGAAGAAGCCGATCGTTGGCTTCATCGCCGGCGTTACCGCACCGGCCGGCAAGCGCATGGGTCACGCTGGTGCGTTGATCTCTGGCGGCGCCGACACCGCTGATGCCAAGCTGGAAATCATGGAAGCCTGTGGCTTCACGGTGACGCGCAACCCGTCCGAAATGGCCAAGCTGCTCAAGGCCTTGCTGTAAAATTCGAGCCTAGCTCAACCAAAAAGGCGGGCCGCGTGTCCGCCTTTTTTTCGCCTTGGTTTTTATGGAAATTGACTTTACCTCATCCCTGTTCTGGATCGCCGTCGGGCAGATTGTCCTGATCGATATTGTTCTTTCCGGGGATAACGCCGTCGTCATCGCTCTGGCTTGCCGTAATCTTTCGCCTGAACAACGCAGGACGGGCATTTTTTGGGGGGTGGCCGGGGCGGTTTGCCTGCGCGTCGTGCTGACGGTGTTTGCTGCGCTGGTCATGAATTTGCCGTGGCTAAAACTCGTCGGCGGCTTGTTGCTGGTCTGGATTGCAGTCAAGTTGATGTTGCCGGAAGAGGACGACGGTCATGACATCGAACCGTCTAGCCACCTTTGGGGGGCGGTCAAGACCATTGTCGTGGCCGATTTCGTGATGAGTCTGGATAACGTCATCGGGGTGGCCGGGGCAGCTCATGGCAGCCTGGTGCTGTTGCTGTTCGGACTGGCCGTCAGTATTCCGCTGATCGTCTGGTCCAGCCAGTTGATACTGCACTGGATGGAACGCTTTCCGGTCATCGTCCTGCTGGGGGCCGGCTTGCTCGGCTACGTGGCGGGCCAGATGATTTTCAGCGATCCCGGTGTTCTCGGCCTGTTGCCGCCGATGCCGGCATGGTCAGCGACGCTGGCCGGTTCGGTTGGCGCGCTGCTGGTGGTCGTGGTCGGACGCTGGCTTGAACAGCGAATCCTGGCTCGGCAGGATGTCACAATCGTTTAGGAGGCGGGAATCATGGCCTTGTTTCTTTCAGAAAATGACGTCAAGCAGGTATTGACAGTGGAAATGGCGCTTGAGGGCGTCGAGTCGGCCCATCGCGATTTGGCCTTGGGGCAGGCGCTGGATACGCCGCGGGCCCGGACCCGTCTGCCGCAGACCGCTCTGCATCTCCTGCAGGGCGGGCTGCCGGCCCAAGGCGTTCTCGGCTACAAGGCCTATACCAGCAACCGTTCCGGCAACCGCTTTCTGGTTCATCTCTTCGATGCCGCGAGCGGCCAGCTCAAGGCCATTATCGAAGCAGACTATCTAGGCATGATCCGGACCGGCGCGGCCAGCGGCGTCGCGGCCAAATGGCTGGCGAAGCCTGACGCGAAGATCGCCGGCGTGTTCGGTGCTGGCTGGCAGGCTGAAGGCCATGTCCGGGCGATCTGTGCCGCCTTGCCGCTGGAGTGCGTCAAGGTTTTCAGTCGCAAGACTGAGCGCTTGCAGGCTTTTTGCGAGCGGCTCAGCACGATCACCGGGGTGGCGGTTATCCCGGCGGAGAGTGCCGAGGCAACGGTGCGTGGCAGTGACCTGATCGGAACGGTGACGACTGCGGCACAGCCCCTGTTCGATGCGGCCTGGCTGGAACCCGGCATGCATATCAATGCGGCGGGTTCCAATGCGCTGATTCGTCAGGAGTTGTCGGAGGCCTCTGTCAGGCGCTGTGACCTGATCGCCGTTGACTCGGTCCCGACGGCGCTGGCTGAGGCAGGGGATTTGTTGCCGCTGCTGGAAAAGGGGCGTCTGCATTCCCGCCAGTTGCTTGAGTTGGGCGAGGTCATTATTGGCCGTCATGCCGGGCGTGCGTCAAGCGAGCAAATCACGCTTTTTGAATCCCAGGGAATGGCCATTCAGGACATTGCGGTCGCTTTGCGGGTGCTGGCAGCGGCGGATGCGAGAGGGCTCGGTAGCGAGCTGCCGATTTAGCGGGGTTTGACCGGATATTAACTCCGGGTAAGAATGTCAGGATTCGGTGCCTCCGGTTCGTGCCGGGAAGAGCGCTTCAGGGAAATGAGAATGACCAGTTTGTTGATACAAATGGCATGCATGTGTTTCGGGCGAACTCGGGCTTCTGCACCTGCGCGTGCCACGGGCCATGTTTGCCGGATGGCGTGTGCGCGGGAATTGCCTCAATGATGCTGCGTGACGCCTTGGAAATGGTGGTGCGTACCGATCCGGGCTTGATTCGTTCACATAATGAAGATGCGGTTTTTGCCGAGGCCGGTCTAGGCATCGCCATTCTGGCCGACGGCATGGGGGGCTATAACGCCGGTGAGGTGGCGAGTGGCATGGCGATAACCCGCCTGGCCGATGACCTGAACCGTGTCATCAGCTCGTGTGTCACGCAAGAAGGAAGCGGGAGCTGCGATCCGTCAGTCATTGAGCGACATATCGTCAACGAGGTCGGCGCTGCAAATTTTGCCATTTTCCATGCCTCGCAGAGCTGTTCGCAATATGCAGGGATGGGGACGACGCTGGTCCTGGCCTGGTTTTACGATAACCGGATGAGCGTGGCCCACGTCGGTGATTCGCGCTTGTATCGTCTGCGCGGCCAGGTGTTCGAGCTGCTGACGCGTGATCATTCGCTGCGGCAAGAGCAGGTTGACAATGGCATGATCAGCCCCGAAGAGGCTAGATATGCTGAAAACAGGAATTTGGTCACCCGGGCTTTGGGGGTTGATCCTTCGGTAGATGTTGAGGTCCATGATTTTGACGTGCAGCCAGGGGATATCGTCCTGCTCTGTTCGGATGGCCTGAATGACATGCTCGAAGATGAAGATATTGCCTTGACGCTATCTGCTCTTGGGGGGAATCTGCCTCTGGCTGCCGATCATCTGATTCAGTTGGCCAATGACCATGGCGGACGGGATAATGTTTCAGTGATATTGGTCAAGGTGCTTGGCGACTATTCGGCGCCCAAGGGTTGGTGGCAACGGCTGTTTGGTTGTTTGAAGTGAGATGAGGTAAGGAATATGGCTAAATTGATCCTCTCGATGGATGGGCTGGTGCTCAAGGAAATACCGCTCAACAAGGAGCGCCTGAGTATCGGTCGCAAACCTCATAACGACATCCAGATCGACAACCTTGCCATTTCCGGCGAGCATGCCGTGGTTGTGACCATCCTGGCCGATTCCTTTCTTGAGGATATGAATAGCACCAATGGCACGCTGGTCAATGGCCAGCCGATCAAGAAGCACTTCCTGCGCAACAACGACGTCATTGAACTCGGCAAGTACAAGCTGAAATACATGGCCGACCTGCAGGCGGGCGCAGCCGCCAGCGAATTCGAAAAAAATGTGGCGACGCGCTCCGGGCAAATCAAGATGCCTTCCGAATTGCAGTTGGAGCCTACCGATACCCTGGTGCGCTCCAGCGTCGGCCTGGCTTCTCAGCCCAAGCCGCCGGTTCCGAACCTGGCGGCCGCGATTCAGCTTCTGAACGGACCCAACGCAGGCAAGGAACTCGATCTGACGAAGACATTGACCACTTTGGGTAAGCCCGGTTTTCAGGTCGCCGTTATCGCCAAACGGCCGCATGGTTATTTCATCACCCATGTTGAAGGGAGTCAGTTCCCGGTCGTCAATGGGAAGGCGCTTGATGCACAGGCCTATCCGCTGGGTGACCATGATGTGATCGAGATCGCCGGCATCAAGATGGAGTTTTTTCACAAGGCTTAAGCGGGGAAAGGGCTTCTTCTTGCCGGGAACGCTATCCCGGGAAGTGTGATTTTTCTCACGAACTGGGCCGAGCGGCGGATATACAATCCGGATAACTTCGGGTGGCTGTTTTCATCGCGAAAATGGCTGTTCATTCGCACTCTGACGTAGTGATGACCGTGAGGGGCGCATCATTTTCCAGACCGGACAGGCATGAAGCTACGTGTACTCGGTTGCAGCGGCGGCATTGGCGGCAGGCACCAGCGAACCACTTCGTTTCTGGTCGATCACGACATCCTGATCGATGCTGGTACCGGGGTGGGCGAATTGTCGATAGCCGAAATGGCGGCCATCGACCACGTCTTCCTGACCCACGCCCATCTCGACCATATCGTTTCGCTGCCGTTGATGATCGACTCCGTTGGCGATCGTCGACGCAAACCGTTGATGGTCTATGGCACCCAGGCGGTGCTCGATACGCTTCGGCAACACATTTTCAACTGGTCCATCTGGCCGGATTTTTCGGTCCTGCCCCGTGCCGATCAGCCGTTCATGCGCTACCAGGCCATTGAAACGGGCGCCACTGTCACCCTTGGCGATCGTGGCATCAGCGCACTGCCGGTCGATCATACCGTGCCCGCAGTCGGCTATTGCCTAGATTCGGGGGCCGCGAGCCTGGTCTTTTCCGGCGATACCGGACCCTGCGATGCCTTCTGGCAGGTGCTCAATCGTCTCGATAATCTGCGTCATCTGATCATCGAGTGCGCCTTCTCCAATCAAGAGCAGGGCCTGGCGGAAGCCTCCAAGCATTATTGTCCGACCCTGCTGGCTGCGGAACTCCGCAAACTGGAGCGCAGTTGCGAAATCCACATCACCCATCTTAAGCCGGGGCAGGTGGAGACAACCATGGCGGAAATCGGAGGCTGCCTGGGGGATTTTGACCTGAGCATGTTGCAGAATGATCAGGTTTTTGAGTTCTGACATGTGGCCAAAAGACATCGGCATCGCTTGCTAAATCCCTCCATGGAAACCCTGGACGATCTTTTTCGTCGCCTCGATCAGCTCAATGAGATCGGTACTTCGCTCTCCGACGAGCGCGATCTCAACTTGCTGCTTGAGCGAATAGTTCTCGCAGCCAAGCAGATTACCCGGGCCGATGGCGGGACGCTCTATCTGGTTTCCGAAGACCGGCACTACCTGCATTTCGAAATCGTCCGGACCGATTCGCTGAATATCGCCTTCGGTGGCTCAAGCGAACGGCCGATACCGGGCAAATTCCCCGATCTGCCGCTTCATCGACCTGATGGCTCACCGAATGACTGCATGGTGGCTGCCTATGCGGCCATCACCGGGAAAACCGTCAATATTGCCGATGCCTACACCGCCGACGGCTTCGACTTTTCCGGGACGCGCGCCTTCGATCTGCACACCGGCTATCGATCGCAGTCCTTTCTGACCGTGCCGATGAAAAATCACGAGGGCGAAGTGATCGGGGTCCTGCAACTGATCAATGCCATCGATGCTTCCACCGGGAAGGTGCGCGAATTTTCGCCGGGGGACCAGCGGCTGGCCGAGTCACTCGCCTCGCAGGCGGCGGTGGCGCTGAGCAACCGCCAGCTGGTGCAGCAATTTGAAGTGCTGTTCGAGTCCTTCATCCAGCTGATCAACACGGCCATCGACGAAAAATCGCCCTATACCGGCGGTCACTGTCAGCGGGTGCCGGAACTGACCATGATGCTGGCTGAAGCGGCCGACGCCAGCCGCGAAGGGCCGCTCGCCGACTTCCGGCTGACCGACAAGGACCGCTACGAACTGCGCATCGCCGCGCTGCTGCACGATTGCGGCAAGGTGACGACGCCGGTGCATGTCGTCGACAAGGCGACCAAGCTGCAAACGCTCTACGACCGCATTCATTTGATCGACACCCGCTTTGAAGTCGTCCGCCGCGATGCCGAGGTGCGCAAGTGGCAAGCCATCGCAGCAGGTGCAGATTTGGCTGCGGCGGAAACTACCTATGCCGCGGCCTGCCAGCACATCGATCTTGATCGCGCCTTTTTGCGTCAGGCCAACATCGGCTGCGAAAAAATGCCGGATGCAGACATCGCACGCGTCCGCCAGATCGCCGGGCGTTACTGCTGGCGAAATGCCGCTGGTGAAGCAGCGCCGTTCCTCAGTGAGGATGAACTCGAAAACCTGACCATCCGTTCCGGCACGCTGAACCGTGCCGAGCGTGAGATCATCAATCACCATATCGTCACCACCATCCGGATGCTCGAACAGTTGCCGTGGCCAAAGCACCTGAAGAACGTGCCGGAATACGCCGGCGGTCACCACGAGCGCATGGATGGTAAAGGCTACCCGAAAGGCCTGAAGCGCGAAGAGATGAGTTGGCAGGCCCGCATGATGGGCATCGCTGACATCTTCGAAGCATTGACCGCCAAGGATAGGCCGTACAAGGACGGCATGACGCTATCCCGGGCGCTGGCTATCCTCGAAAATTTCAGCCGGAATGGCCATATCGACCCTGATCTGCATGAAGTTTTCGTCAAGGGCGAGGTTTTCCGCCGCTATGCCAAGGCTTTCCTGAAACCGCAGCAGGTGGATTGCTGATTTTTCGTCTGGCTCTACGTTGTTGGTGATGAATTTGCCATATTTTCAGCCGGAAAGTGATATGTCTGACGCATTACGTCAAGTCGGGGTGCCGTAAATTGTCATTTCGCCGGGGCGGTTTGGCGACTATATTTATTTACATCGGCCGACAAAACGGGCCAAGTCCATGAATGACAAGGGGTTTGCGCGATTGTTGCTGATTTTGATGGCGAGTTCAAAAAAGCTGGCACGGAAACTGTTATAGGTAACTCAGCGGTTTTCCCCGTCTTTATCCTAAAGGAGATTCAAATGTCGAACATGCAAAAAGGTTTTACCCTGATCGAACTGATGATCGTTGTGGCCATTATCGGTATTCTGGCTGCTGTTGCTCTGCCGGCTTACCAGGACTACACCGTGCGTGCCCGTGTTTCTGAAATGGCAATTCTGGGTTCTGGTATGAAAGGCACGATTGGTGAAAATATCGCCAACAATGGCGGCAATATTGCGGCTGGCATGTGCCGTGGTGTTACCGACTTGGCTACGGCGACCGACAACACCTTGTCGGCTACCTGCGCTGACGGTACGGGTGTGGTTATCTTGACGGGTACCGCCAAGGCAAAGGGTGTTGTGTTGACCCTTTCCCCGGCAGTTAATGCTGACGGCACCATCGCTTGGTCTTGTACTTCTGCCGCTGCAAATTGGAAGTATGTGCCGGCCGAATGCCGTAAGTAATCTGGGCTAACCAAAGGGACTTGTTCCCTCTAAAAAAACCGGGGTATCCACCCCGGTTTTTTTATGCTTGTCTGAAATGCCTGTATTGCCGGGCCGCCGGGAAAGTGCTCAAGCCCCGCTGAGCAGATCGTTGTCGGCGAATTCAGGTCGTTAACCTGCTACCTCGGGCAAGAGTGCTTCGGTCAGTAAGTCAAGGCGTCCGCTGCGCCAGCCAGGTATGCAGCACTTCCGGCAATTCGCTGACCAGCAGTTCGTGCCGTCCGGCAATCCAGCCGTGGACCGGGCCGGCTGGGTGTCCGGCCAGGGCTTCAGCGATCAGGGTTTCGGCGGTGACGTGATCATTGATCAAACCGAGCTCATCCTGCAGTTGCGCCAGTGCAGCCAGATAGGGTTTCAGGTGCTTGGGCGGCAGTATCGGGGTAAAAAACTCTAGCGTGTAGCGTAGTTTCTTGAAGGCGATGCGCATTTTGTGGCGCTCGGCCGGGCTGAGTTCGGCGTGACGGTTGGCCAGCTTTCGCGCTTTTTTGGCATGACGGGCGATCTGCTGCTTGGTGAAGTCCTTGAGAGGCATGGCCAGCGTGTCGCTGAGTGTATAAACGGCAGCGGTGAATTCGAGCAGCAGGCGCGGGTATTCGCTGACGGCGAGCAGCCCGATGACTGACTTGCGGGCACTGCTGGCGCGCCGTTGGGCGGCTTTGCGTAGGCGTTTGATGTCCTTGTTGTCGGGGAAGGCGGCAGCAATGGGCGGTAGCGTTTCTTCGAGGAAGACATCCCAGTTGCGCGTGTCACCCAGCGCGCCGGCCAGGGTTTGCCAGGTCTGGCCGTAGGCGGCAACGAATTCAGTGGGGAGTACCGGGGCGAACAGTTTGATCGCGGAACGCAGGCGGCGCAGGGCAACGCGGGCCTGGTGGATGAATTCGGCGTCGCCGCCGGTCAGCAGGCCTTTTTCGTTACGCTGGAAATGCTCCAGGCAGCCCAGGGCGATGCTGCGGAAGGCTTCGACCGGTGTCTGTTCTTCATTGATCGGCGTCAGCCGGGCCTTGAAGGGGCGGAGCGGTTCGTTGAGGAAGAGGCTGTAGCCACGCTCGGCCTTGCTGGCGATGGCTGGGTGGAGGTCAAGGTTTTCCTGCAGTTCGCGGGTCAGGCCGAAGATGTCGTCGACCGTGCCGGAGAGCAGTTCCAGTTCGATTTCGCAGATCGGTGTCGATTGGCCCTTGCTTTCAACATTGCCGCGATCAAGGGCCAATTCGATCTGTGAGTCACCAAACGGCACATGCCAGATCTGGCGGTGGAAATCAGTGGTGAAGATGGCCTCGAACTGCTCGCTGCGCTGTTCGAGAAATTCCCGGAAATCAGGGGCATCGACGTGGCTGAAATCGAAGACCCCCGGTGTGGCCGCGGTTTCCCACTCGCTGCGCATGGCCAGGCCGCCACTGGCCGGTTCGGCCGATTTGACCGTGCATAGCCACTGCCAGCCCTTCTTGCGGAAGCGGACGGCAATGCGCCGGGCGTGCAGCTCGAGCGCCGGGGTGTCGTAGTAGGTGTTGAGCAGATGCAGGCGTTGTGAAGGAATACCTTCGAGCAGCGGGTGGCTGGCCAGCTTGCGGGCGGCTTTCGGGCTGAGTTGCAGCTTCAGTTCGATTTCAGTGCTCATGTTGATCAGTTCCTTGGTACGGCCGGGCCAGTGGCACCGTCAAAGCCCAATTCAGGCAGGATGGCCAGTTCTTCAGCGGTCTGGACGCTTTCGGCGATGACGGTCAGGCCGATATTGTGCGCGATGCTGCACAGGCCCTTGAGGAAGGCCTGGTTGCCCGGCTGGCTGTCGATGGCGCGGATGAAGCTGCCGTCGACCTTCAGGTAGTCGAGGCCGATGCGGTGCAGGCGGCCGATTTCGCTGAACTGGCGGCCGAAGTGCTCGATGCCGAGGCGACAGCCGAGCGGCCGCAGGGCGTCGCAGAAGGCGTGGAATTCCTCGAAGTGTTGGAAGGCGCCGATTTCCGAGACTTCCATCCACAGGCGCGGTGCCAGGTCGCGGCGGGCGGCGATCTGGGCGTAGAGGCGGGCGCGGAACGAGGCGTCGAGGATCGATTCGCCGGACAGGTTGACCGCGACAGCGGGAAGGCCGGCAGCAATGCGGTCCAGCGCAAGACGAACCACCGTCAGGTCGAGCTCAGTGGTCATCGACAGGCGCGAGGCCATCGGCATGAAGGCGCCGGCGGCCAGCCATTCGCCGTCTTCAGTGGCCTGCAGGCGGAGCGGGCATTCGAGGTGAAGCAACTGGCCACCGCTGCCGGCGACCGGGAACTCGATCAGACGCAGGCGCTGGGTTTCGATGGCGCCATCAAGCAGTTTCTTCCAGTCGGCATTCGAGGTGGCCTGTTGTTCGGAATTGCTTTCGGCGCGGCACCAGGCGAGTCCGCTCTGCGTCTCGGCCGAGGCCAGCGCGGCATCGATGCGGGAGAGCAGGCTGCCGACGGTCTGGCCGTGCAGGTAGGCGCCGCTGGCCACGTAGCCGATGCGCTCCCCCTCGATCAGGCCGGCGGCGGTGAGGTCGCTCAGGGTGTGCAGCAGCTTTTCGGCCTGCAGTGCCGGGTCCCGGACGCCGGGCAGCAATAGCGCAAAGTCGGCGCCATTCAGACGAGCGGCGGCGGCGTTGGGTTTGTCGGCGGCCAGTGCGTTGAGCGTGGCACCAATCCGGCGTAGCACTTCGTCGGCAGTTTCGCGGCCGGCCCGGCGGTTGATGCCGGTCAGGTCGCCCAGGCGCAGCATGAGCAGGGTGCCGGAAGCGGTCGCGTCATCGTCGCTGAGCGCGGCGGCCAGCTCATTCATGAAAAAGTCACGGTTGGCCAGGCCGGTCAGGCTGTCCAGCGTCGCTTCGCGGCGCACCTGTTCCAGGCGAGCGGCTTCCTCGGCAAACATGGCCTTCAGGCGGTCGACCATGGCATTCATCGCGCTGGCCAGGCTCTTCAGTTCCGGTGTTTTGGGTTCCGGGATGCTGATGAAACGGCGTTCGCTGATCGCTTGGGCCTGACCGACCACGGCATCGAGCGGGCGGCGGATACGGCGCAGGACCTGCATGCCAAGCAGGCCCATGATGCCGCCGCCAACGGCAAACCAACCGAGCAGCTTGAGCGCGCCATCCCATAGTTCCTTGTAGGCGAACTGGCTGTGGCTGACCAGTTCGATGGTGCCGAACTGGTTCCAGCCGGCGTTGACCTGAGCGTGGCCGGGTTGCGAGGCGATCGGGAAAATGCGTACAAACCACGCCGGGACATTGCCGGCATCGGGGGGGCTGGTTTTTTCGATCATCGTCTTGCCGTTCGGGTCGATCAGGCGGACGGCAGCGTACTGGCCGCTGTCGAAGACGGCCGCAACCTGCAGTTCGACCGTGACCGGATCCTTATCCAGTTGTGACATCGATAGCGCCAGCGAGGCGGCGTTGTCGTTGTTCTTGATGGCCAGTTGCTGTTCGAGATAGTGGCGAGCCGTCAGCATGCTGGCCACGAAGCTGCCGGCGAAGGCGATCAGGGTGCTCGCGATGACGGCGAGCCAGAGTTGTCGGAATAAGGACATGTCGATTACCTCACTGGAAGCCTTCGGCGCGCGCCCGGGCCTGCAGATCCTGCCAGCGGGAGAGATTGCTCTGACTGGACTGGTTGCCGGTGCCCTGCCAAAGGCCTGCACTGTTGAAACTGAAAATTGGGGAAAGATCGCTGCGCCGCGAGGCAGGGAGGATCTGGGGGTTCAGGTTGTCGAGGACCAGCGGGTCGGCATTCGGTGTCGCGTAGTAGGCGAGCACCATGTGGGCGACCAGGAAGGTGCCGGCGGGTCCGGTCTGCCTGGCCTTGACATAGACCAGACGGAGTTTGTTGATCGGGATGCCGAGTTCGATCAGCGAGTAGTACTTGGCAATCGAGAAGTCTTCACAGTCGCCGCGCCCCTGGCCAATGATTTCGCTGGGCGTCGCCCAGTAGTCGTTCTGGCCCCAGACCGACATGTCATCGTCGAAGGCGATGCGCCGATTGAAGAAGTCGTTGATTCGCCTCAGCTTGTCGCTCTCTTGGGCGTTGCGCCCTTCGACCAGCGTGCGTTG
Organism: Pseudomonadota bacterium; assembly: GCA_018262245.1. Lineage (GTDB taxonomy): Bacteria > Pseudomonadota > Gammaproteobacteria > Burkholderiales > Rhodocyclaceae > Azonexus. The sequence continues at coordinate 11,814 of JAGTRV010000036.1, forward strand.
CCAGTCGCGCAGCAAGGGCAGCTGCCCGGCGCCAAAACGGCTGCTGACCAGCTGTTGCAGATGCTCGAAATCCCAGCCCAGCGCCAGCGGCAGGCCGTTCAGGCATAGCGCGACTAGCGTGGCCGCAATGGTCAGCAGGCGAAGCGGGGAGGCTCGGTTACTCAAGTCGTTGAATGATCGGTGAAAAGGGTCGGAGAACGACAGCGGGAAGGCGAGACTCCGCGATTATCCACCATCAAAATGAAAATACATCGCTCCTCGGCCGGGGATTCGCGATTTCTCTGCCATTACTGGCGACACAGCCGACGCGGACGAAAAAAAGCCATGCTCGCGAGCATGGCTCAGGCACAAAATTCAGCCCTGATTAGTTCGTCGCTTCGACCTGGGCGATAAAGACATAACCCTGTGAACGCAGCGTCTTGATGAAAGCGCTGCCATCGGTCTGCTTGCCGAGAATCCGCCTGATCTGGCTGACGTGGACGTCGATGATCCGGTCGTAGGGAACGTATTCGCGTTTCAGCATGCGTGACAGGTATTCGCGGGAAAGCGGCTCGAACGGCTGCTCAAGAAAAGCGACAAGTAGCGCATAGCCGGACACCCCGAGCGGTGTTGGCGCATTGCCGGCCCGGGATAGTTCGCGGGAGGCGGTATCCAGCGTCCATTCGCCGAAATGCAGGCGGCGCATTTCGTGGCGGGGAGGGCTGGTGCGCTGGCAACGGCGGAGCAGGCCACGGGTGCGGGCAAGCAGTTCCCGCATGTTGCAGGGCTTGGGCAGGAAGTCGTCGGCGCCGATCTCGATGCCGATGATGCGCTCGATCTCGTCGGAGCGGGTCGAGTGGATCAGGACCGGGATTTCGGAGGTTTGTCGCAGCTGGCGCAGCAGTTCCAGCCCGTCGACATCCGGCAGGCTGAGGTCAAGGATGACGACATCCGGTTTCTCGTCGAGCTGCCGCCACATGGCTGCTCCGTTTTCGGCGTAGATGCTGTCGATCCCGGCGGTGGCCAGTGTCGTGCTCAATACGTGGCGGGTGCCCGGGTCATCTTCAACAATCAGTGCAGTCTGGCGCATGCTATTTTCATTTCTTTTGCGCAATAAAGAAGTGATTGTAATCCAATGTAATTGAAAGGAAATGTTTTACGATTCTTTAACAATGAGGCAGCTTATCGGCGCAGAATTAGCTTCTTGATGATTGTTTTGCATTTTCAAACCAATGTCTGTTCCTCACTCCCTGGATGGCTTTGACGTGATGGGTGCGGTCGAGCGTATGCTCGGCCAGCCTTTGTTATGGTGGCAGGCCGTCGGTTTGTTCGTTGAGCATTATGCCGATTGGGAGCAGTCGTGGCGGGGCACGATTGGCGACGATGCTGAGGAGCGGAAGCGGGTGCATGCCATTCGCAGCGCGGCAGCCAATGTCGGGGCGGGACGCCTGGCGGAGACGGCCGGTGCGCTGGAGGACTTGCTGCTGGGGCGTCTCGCTGGCGGCCAATCGGTGGTTCCGGAAGACTTGCGACAGCGACTCGGCAATGATTTTCGCGAGTCGTGGCAGGCGGCCGCCACTGCCTGGAAGGAGAATCGTCTGGGGCCGGGAGGCTCGGCGTGAGTTTGCCGTTATCGACGACCCCACTGCCGTCCCGACTGGCACGCATCAATTTTTATGTGCTGGCTTCAGCCATCGTCTTTGCCACCATCTTCATTGTCTTTACCTTCGTCTGGATGACGATGCAGGCGCATGTCGAGTCGGGTTACCGGCACCTTGATCAGCTCAGGGACAAGGCGCAGCCTGTGTTGATGATCAATGACCGGGCGGCGGCGGAGAACAAGTTTGCTGCCTTGAAGGGCATGCCTTATCTGCATTCGGTCGCGGTATTCCGCGAGGATCTTTCGCTGCTCGTCGCCTTCGATCGCAATGGGACCGAGGTGGCTGCGCCGGCACCGCTGTCCAGGCCGGTTGCCGGACACGCGTATTCCTGGCGGCGTATTGATTTTCTGGCGCCAGCCCAGGTGGCCGGGCAGCCCGCCGGCTGGCTGCGTCTGAGCACAGACCTGGGCGGGGCCTATCAGCATCTGCTTGGCTATCTCGGTCTGATTCTGGTCGAAATGGCCGCTGCGCTGGCCATTGCCCTGCATCTGCAGTCCCGGCAGGTGGGGCGACTGATCGAGCCGCTGCAGGACTTGACCCGGAACATGGCCGATGTTTCGGTCGGGCGGCTTGATATCCGTGCTGCCGACAGTCGGGTCACCGAAATCGATCAGCTGGTGACCGGATTCAACCAGATGGTCGAGCAAATCCGCGAGCGCGATCACTGGTTGTCGACGCACCTGGGCAATCTGGAGCAGATCGTCGAGCAGCGGACGCGCGAACTGCGCCTCGCCAAGGAGGCGGCGGAGGCCGGCAGCCAGGCCAAGAGCGAGTTTCTGGCGACGATGAGCCATGAAATCCGGACACCGATGAACGGGGTGCTTGGCATGACGGAGTTGCTGCTGGGTACGGAACTGGAGCCGACGCAACGCCAGTTCGTCGAAGCGGTCGAGCGTTCCGGCAAGCACTTGCTTCACATCATCAACGACATTCTCGATTTCTCGAAAATCGAAGCCGGCAAGCTGGAACTCGATGTGGTCGATTTCGACCTGCGCAACCTGCTTGAAGAGTCGCTGGAGCTCTTCTCGCAACCGGCGCGGCGCAAGGGGCTGGAACTGGTGGCGGACTTGCCACCGGATGAAAAGCTGGTCGTGCGTGGCGACCCGTTGCGCTTGCGCCAGATCGTGACCAATCTGCTGGGCAATGCGATCAAATTCACCGAGACCGGGGAAATTCTGCTGCGGCTGCTTGTTGTCGAGCCGCGTGAAAATGGCCTGAAGCTGGCCTTGGTCGTCAGCGATACGGGGATAGGCATCCCGCTGGATGCCCAGGAAAAGATTTTTGAGCATTTTCTGCAGGCCGATGGTTCGACGACCCGGAAATATGGTGGAACGGGCCTTGGGCTGGCCATTTGCCGGCATCTGGTCGATATGATGGGGGGGCGGATTCACGTTGAGAGTACGCCTGGAAAAGGGGCTGCTTTTACCGTCGAGCTAGACCTGCCGCTCGGCAAATTGCCGGTGGCGTCGCCGGAAAAGCAGGCCCTGCCTGCAACCGGGGCGCGTGTGCTGGTGGTCGATGACAGCTCGACCCAACGCGAGGTGTTGCTTGCCCTGCTGCGTGGCCGGGGATTCATCGCCGAAGGTGCAGCCTCAAGCCTGGCCGGGCTCTCCGTGCTCAAGGCCGCGGTTGAAGAGGGAGAGCCATACGCCTTGCTGCTGATCGATACGCAGATGCCGGATCTGCCTGGCTGCGATGTGGTGCGCGCCTTGCGCGCCGACCAGAATCTGGCGCCGACGCGGGTGATCATCATTTCGGCCCAGGTGGACGCATTGAGCAAGGCGGAAAGGGCGAGTCTGCAGATTGCCGCCTGCCTGCCCAAGCCCGTCCGTCAGGCCGAGTTGCTGCGGGCCATCGAAACGACCCTGCAACGGCGCTCCGTGAGCGACACAGCGGTGATCGATAGCCCAGCCAGGAAATTGCGCGGCCGTGTTCTGGTTGCCGAAGACAATGAAAGTAATCTCGTCGTGGCGCGCGCCCAGCTCGAGCGCATGGGACTGGAGGTCATCGCTGCCGGCGATGGCCAGCAGGCGCTGGATATTCTGGCCGAAGAAACGGTTGATCTGGTCCTGATGGATTGCCAGATGCCCGTGCTCGACGGTTTTGCAGCGACCATGGCGCTACGCGAGCGGGAGGCCGCGTCCGGCCGGCATCTGCCGGTTATCGCGCTGACCGCGAATGCGATGAAGGGTGACCGCGAGCGTTGCAAGGACGCCGGGATGGACGAGTATCTGGCCAAGCCCTACAGCGGCGAAGAGTTGCTGACGCTGCTGGCCCGCTGGCTGCCGGCTGAACGGCGCAAGTCCGCTGTCCCAAGTCCTGCCGTCGCCAACGCCCAGCCGGTAGCGGGCGCGAGCTTGCCGGAGCCCGTCGCACCGCTGGAACAGACGGCTTTTGACAAGATTCGTGCGCTGTCGCCCGAGGGGGGTGATGCTTTGGTGCGCCAGGTGGTCGTCGCCTATCTGAAAGCCGCCGAGCGGGAATGGGGGCGTTTTGATCAGGGCCTGGCCGATGGCGATGCGGCGTTGATGGCGGGCGCTGTCCATGCACTCAAGTCGAGCAGTTTCAATGTCGGTGCCGCTGTCTTCGCCGAGCGCTGCCGGGAGGTCGAGCAACTGGCCCGGGAGGTCCGGATGCGTGAATTGCTGGCCCGGGTTGATGGCTTGCGCAGCGAATGGCGGCGGGTCGATGCGGCGCTCAAGGCCGTATTGGCGGAGGTGGCGGCATGAGCCAGGGGGCATGGCGGGTTCTGGTCGCCGATGACGACCCGACGGTTGCCCTGTTGTCGCAGGCAGCCCTGGCTGGTGGCGATTTCGTGCCGACCATCGTGGACAATGGCCGCGATGCACTGGCCGAATTCCGACGGCAGCCATTTGACATCGTGCTGCTCGATGTCGAGATGCCGGGGCTGGATGGTTTCGAGGTCGGTGCCGCGATCCGGGCCAGTCATGGTGCAGGCTTTCCTGTGGTGCTGGTCACGGGTCGCAGTGATCCGGCTTTTATCGCCCAGGCGCAGGCACTTTCGGCCGACTACATTGCCAAGCCGGTTAACTGGCCGTCGCTGGCCGGTCTGTTGCGAACCATGCTCGGCACCTCACCCCCCTAAGGCCCGTCGCCCGGCTTTTTCCTTGTTGCCCCGGCTGGTGATGGTTGTGGCAGAATCGGATGAAATGGCCTGGGGGCCACGTACCGACGGTACGCATAAGGGGGAGACATGGGACATCGGAAATTTTCCTGGGTATTTTTTGGCGCCCTGATTTTGGCTATTCTCGGGACGTCGACTGTGGCGTTGGCGCAGGAGGCGCGGCAGCTGGTCAAGGGGCAGACGTTGTACCTGCCGATCTATTCCCACATGCTGTACGGCAATCTGGGCAAGAGCGGCAAGGCCTCGTATGTACTGCTCTCGGCGCTGGTCAGCATTCGCAATACCGATAGCAAGCGGCCACTGCGGGTTTTGACCGCCAAATATTTCGATACGCATGGCAAGCTGCTTGGCGAGCGGGTGCCGGCGCCGGTGATCGTGCCGCCACTGGGAACGCTGGAGTTGTTCGTTGAACTAAACGATGCATCCGGCGGTTCGGGGGCCAATTTCATCATCAAATGGGAAGCCGAACAGCCGATCAATCCGCCGCTGGTCGAGTCGCTGCACGCCAACATGGATGGCGGCAAGGCGGTGATCTTCATGACGCAATCGGTGCCGCTGGCGGAATGAGCGGCGATTCCGGCGTCTCCCCGATCAGGGCCCTGCAGACCGGCTACATCATCCGGCTGCTCTATGTCGCGGTCGGCATGCTGATTGCCGTACATGTGTTTGGCACGGTCGGTTACATGGTGCTGACCGAGGGAAAATATTCGTGGTTTGACGCGTTCTACATGACCTTCATCACCGTCGCCACCATCGGCTTCGGTGAAATCATCGACATGTCGAGCAACCAGCCGGCCCGGATTCTGACCGTGGTCATCGGCATTCTTGGCGCCGGCAATCTGTCGCTGCTGTTTTCGGTCGTGACCGTGGCGCTGCTCGAGACCGACCTCAATGGAACCCTGCGGAGAAAACGCATGGAAAAAGCTATCAAGAAACTCAAAGGTCATTACATCCTCTGTGGCTACGGCCGCGTCGGACGCAACATCGCGCACGAACTGGAGGCGACCAATCGGCATTTCGTCGGGATCGACGAGGATATGCAGCGCCTGGAGGATTACAAGGACAGAAACCCGGGCTTTCTTTACCTGCATGGCGATGCCAGCGACGACGATATTCTGTTGGCCGCCGATCTCGAGGATGCCAAGGGTCTGTTCGCGGTGACCGGCGACGATTCACGCAACCTGATGATCGTCATCACGGCCAAGCAGTTGAAGCCCGATTTGCGTGTGGTGGCGCGTTGCACGGAGCAGCGCAATATCGAGAAAATGCGCAAGGCGGGGGCGGATGCCATCGTTTCGCCTGACTTTACCGGCGGCATGCGCATCGCTTCGGCGATGATCCGCCCGCACGTGGTTTCCTTCCTCGACGAAATGTTGAAGTCGGAAAAAAATCTGCGGGTCGAGGAGGTACCGGTGCCGGCCGGATTCATTCCCAAGCCGCTGGGCACGCTGAAGCTGCGCAGTGCCAATTATGTTTTCCTTGCCGTGCGCGAGCGCAATGGCAGCTGGCAGTTCAATCCGGACAAGGACTTCCTGCTCAAACCGGGCTACATGCTGATTGCCATGGCCAGCCCAGTCGGGCGGACGGAAATCGAAACGCTGCTGATCGATATGGCGGCCTGATTTGCCGAGACTTTTTTGACCTCAATGTTTTGGAGAAAAACAATGCGAATGATGATTTTGGCGATCGGGGCTTCATTGCTTGCCGCCGGTACCGCCCAGGCTTCGCCGGAACTGGCCAAGGCCAAGAACTGCATGACCTGCCACGCCATCGACAAGAAAATTGTCGGTCCGGCCTACAAGGACATTGCGAGCAAGCGTGCCGCCGAGAAGGGGGCCGAGGCAACCTTGGTGGGAAAGATCAAAAATGGCAGCAAGGATGAGTGGGGCATGGTGCCGATGCCACCCAACAATGTGACCGACGCCGAAGCGGCAACGCTGGCCAAGTGGGTGCTTTCCCAGAAGTGACGCAGTAAGCAGATTCACCGGGCGCCCGATCAGGGCGCCCAAACCAGTAAAGGCGAGCCATTGAAATCACTGACCCGAGAACAGATGCGCCGCCGCTGGCTGGCCCTTGGCATCGTGGCGCTGGCCTATATCCTGTCCTTCTTCCAGCGTTTCGCTCCGGCCGGGATCGCCCAGGATCTGGCGGCCTCTTTCGAGACGTCGGCGGCTTCGCTCGGCATCCTGGCTGCGACCTATTTTTACGTTTATACGCTGATGCAGGTGCCGACCGGCATCCTCGTCGATACGCTCGGGCCGCGGCGTATCCTGGCTCTTGGCGGATTGATCGGCGGTGCCGGCAGCTTCCTTTTCGGATTCGCGCCAAGCCTTGAGCTGGCTCTGGTTGGTCGCACACTGATCGGGTTGGGTGTGTCGGTCACCTTCATCGCCATGCTCAAGCTGGTTGCCGTGTGGTTCGAGGAAAACCGCTTTGCCACCATGGTCGGTATCTGCATGCTGATCGGCAATCTTGGTTCGGTCCTGGCCGGTGCGCCCCTCTCGGCGCTGGCCCAGGCGACCGGCTGGCGTGGCGTGTTCATCGGTGTCGGCTTTGCTTCGCTGGTTTTGGGCGCCTTGTGCTGGCTGATCGTCCGCGATGCGCCGGAATCCGGGGTGGCCGTCCCTAAGCCACACTTCGACCGGACGGTGGTGTTGTCCAACCTGTGGGCCGTGGTCAGAAACAGGGATACCTGGCCGGCGGTGGCGGTCAATACCGGTATGTCCGGCGCCTTTTTTACCTTCGCCGGCTTGTGGGCGATGCCTTATCTGATGCAAGTGCATGGCCTGGCGCGTGCCGTCGCGGCGACACACCTGTCCCTGTGGTTTGGCGGCTTTGCCATTGGTTGCCTGTTCATCGGCGGTTTGTCCGACCGTCTGGGCCGGCGCAAACCGGTGCTGATCGTCGCATCGCACCTTTATGGCGCAATCTGGCTGATCTGGCTGTCCTGCACGACGATGCCGCTGGCGTTGTCGTATGCACTTTTTGCCCTGATGGGACTGACGACGGCGGGATTCAGTCTGACCTGGGCCTGTTCCAAGGAAGTGAATCCGCCCATGCTGTCCGGCATGTCGACCAGCGTCGCCAACATGGGGGGCTTCCTGGCCGGTGCGCTGCTGCAACCCCTGGTTGGCTGGATTATGGATCTCGGCTGGAAGGGCGAGATGGTCAGTGGCGCCCGTGTTTACGATGTCGAAATCTGGCGCCATGGCGTTCTGGTGCTCACCATCTGCGCCATTCTGGGCGCCGCATCCTGCTGGTGGATCAGGGAAACCCGCTGCCGGAATATCTGGCAGGCTGGGTGAAGCCAGGAAAGTCTAATT
>JAGTRV010000037.1 GCA_018262245.1 Pseudomonadota bacterium
GACGAGTGGAACAACCTGAAGGTCGAGCACATCATCATCGCCATCTTCGTCATCGGCATCGTCGGCCTGATCCTCGAGCAGGCGCTGATCCTGCTGGCCAAGAAGCTGACCAAAGAATCCGCCTGATCCGGGAGTGCATCATGGAAAAATTCGTACAAGTTCAACGCGTTGGTCAGACCTTCGATACCAAGAAGGGCAAGTTCGTTGCCCTGCGCGACATCGACCTGACCATCAAGCAGGGCGAGTTCATTGCGCTGATCGGTCACTCCGGTTGTGGCAAATCGACGCTGCTCAATCTGATTGCCGGCCTGACCAAGCCAAGTACCGGCGTGCTGCTGCTGGAAGACCGTGAAATCGCCGGCCCCGGTCCTGAGCGGGCGGTGGTTTTCCAGAACCACAGCCTGCTGCCCTGGCTGACCTGTTTCGAAAATGTCTATCTGGCCGTCGAGCGGGTCTTTGGTGAGAAGGAAGGCAAGGCCAAATTGAAGGAGCGCACCGCTGCCGCCATCAGCCTGGTTGGCCTGGATCACGCCAGTGCCAAGTATCCGAACGAAATCTCCGGGGGCATGAAGCAGCGCGTCGGCATCGCCCGCGCCCTGTCCATGCAACCGAAAGTGCTGCTGATGGACGAGCCTTTCGGTGCGCTTGACGCCTTGACCCGCGCCAAGCTGCAGGACGAGCTGATGCGGATCTGCGAGGCGACCAAGGCGACCACGGTCATGGTGACTCACGATGTTGATGAGGCAGTTCTGCTCTCCGATCGCATCGTAATGATGACCAATGGCCCGGCGGCAACCATTGGCGAAATTCTCGAGGTCAATCTGCCGCGCCCGCGCGACCGGCTGACGCTGGCTCACAACCCGGCCTACATCGGCTACCGCGCTGCGGTACTCGAGTTCCTCTATGAGAAACAGGCGCACGTCGAGAAGGTCGCGGCTTGAGCTGATTCACGTTTGCCATTGTCACTACGCGCTCTCCGTAGTGACTTTTGCCCGCCGCCCAAACACGGCGGGTTTTTTCTTGATTTATCTCCTTTGCTTTTCTGCATTGGCAGGGCTAAGGTCTCGGGTTTTCGTCATGGACTGATCTGGATGTTCGCCACCTCAGGCAAACTCTCGCGAAAAATCATTGGCGTACTGGTCGTGTTTTTTCTCGTTGCGACCTCTGCCATTGGTTTGACCCTGCTCATTTCCTGGCAACTGGAAGGGGTGGCTGCGGCGATCAATGACGCGGGCAGCCAGCGCATGCGGACCTACCGTTTAGGCCACTTGATGGCCCGCGGCCTCGAAGCGGAAACGCAGGTTGCCGCGTTGACTGCTGCCTTGAGCGAAGAAGTCGTGCGTTTCGACAAGGTGCAGCGTGACCTGCAATTGGGCGATCCCCTTCGGCCACTGTCTTCGCCTCGGAATTTCGAAGTGCAGGACAGGCTGCATGACGTCGAACAGTCGTGGCGGAAGACTATTCGGCCGCTGGTGGAAAGCTATCTGGCCGGTGATCATCAGGCGCGCTCGGAGGTGCTTGATCGCTTCGATCTCGAACTGGAACCGTCCGTCAGGGGAATTAACGAATTGGTGTTGGCCATGGAGCGCAGCTATGCCTACGACACCAATCTGTTGCGCTATGTCCAGGTGGCGCTGGTGTTGCTGGCGATCTTTGGTACGGTCATCCTGATCCGGTTTTTCGAGCAGCTGGTCATCCGGCCGGTCAGCCTGCTGCATGCCGGCATGCGGCGCATGACCGGAAACGATTTGACGGTACGCGTCCCGGTGAGCAGCGACGATGAACTGGGCGGGCTCGCCGCAGGTTTCAACCAGATGGCCGAGCATCTGGAGGATGCTTACGGCTCATTGGAACAGCGCATCGAGGCCGAAACACGACGTCTCGCCCAGCGCAATCACGAACTCGGTATTTTGTATGCGGCGACTTCGTTTCTCAGTGAACCCGCACCACTGGAAGCCCTGTGCGAGGGTTTTCTTGATCACATCAAGAACGCGCTGGGGGCTGACGCCGGTGCGGTGCGACTTTATGTGCCGCAGACGGACAAGCTCTACCTGATGACCCACGAAGGGCTTTCAGACGAGTTTGTCGCCAACGAAGGCCAGCTGAATTGCGGCGAGTGCCTGTGCGGCGAGGTGTTTCAGAGCAGCCGGCCGGCCGCCTTTGCAACCGCCAATCCACCGGAGGGCATGCGCCTCCGGAGCTGCATTCGTGAAGGATTTGCGACGGCAACGGCGTTCAGCATCCTCTACGACAAGCAACGACTTGGCGTCTACAACCTCTATTTCCGCCGTCCCCAAGCCTTGTCCGAGCAGGAAATCCACTTGCTTGAAACGCTTGGCCATCACCTCGGTGTAGCGATTGAGAACCAGCGCCTGAAGTCCCGCGAAAAGGAGTTGGCCGTTTCCGAGGAGCGCAACCTGCTGGCTCAGGAACTGCACGATTCGATTGCCCAAGGCCTGGCTTTCCTGAATATCCAGGTCCAGCTGCTGCAGGATTCGCTGCGCAAGGGCAAGGCTGATGAGGCCATGCAGACGGCCGGGCAATTGCGCGAAGGCGTTCAGGAGAGTTATGACGATGTTCGCGAGTTGCTGGTGCATTTCCGGACGCGCGTCCATCAGTCCGATCTCGATTCGGCGATCAATGCCGCGCTCGAAAAATTCGAAGGGCAAACCGGTATCCAGACCGAGTTTGAACGGATTGGAGCGACAACGCCATTGCCGCCCACGGACGAAATCCAGATCATGCATATCGTGCAGGAGTCCTTGTCCAATATTCGCAAGCATGCCAGGGCAAGGCATGTGCGGGTCACCGTGCGTCAGGAGCTTGGTACCAGCAAAGTCATGGTTGAAGATGACGGTATCGGTTTCGACCCGCAAAACGATCCGAATTGCCTGTCCGATCGCCATGTCGGTCTGAAAATCATGCGGGAGCGGGCCCACCGTATCGGTGGTGAGTGCCGAATAACATCAAATCCAGGCCAAGGCTCGTGCGTTATATTGAGCCTGCCGAAGGAAAATAGGGGGAGTGTCTGATATGAGCGAGAGAATCCGGGTGCTGTTGGTTGACGATCACACGTTGTTCCGCAGCGGCATCAAATCCCTGTTGCAGAGAAACGACGATTTCGAGGTGGTTGGCGAGGCGGGTGACGGGCTGGAGGGCATCAAACGAGTTCGTTCCCTGAAGCCGGATGTCGCCTTGCTCGATCTGCACATGCCTGGTGTTTCTGGCTTGGAGGCAGTCAAAGTCATCAGCGAGGAAATGCCTGAAGTTCGTGTCCTGATGCTCACCGTTTCAGAAGATGCCCAGGATCTGATGGATGCCTTGCGGGCCGGAGCCAGTGGTTATTTGCTGAAGAATATCGAGACCGATATGTTGGTCGATGCCATTCGCCGCGCCGCACAGGGCGAATCAGTCGTCTCCCAGCAAATGACAGCCAAGCTGATCCAGGGCGTGCGCAATCCGCCCAAAGCAGAAACTGCGACAATCGAACGCGACCGTTTCTCGCCGCGCGAACGCGACATCCTCGCTTCGCTGGCGCAAGGGGAAAGCAACAAGGAAATCGCCCGCAAATTGGATCTGGCCGAGAGTACGGTCAAAATCCATGTACAGAATATTTTCAAGAAGCTGAATATGAGCAGCCGCGTCCAAGTCGCACTCTACGCCGTCGAAAACGGCTACGGACACGGGCGGCCGTACTAAGCCTGCTGGCTAGTGCGTGCTTGGCAAAGGATGAGTGCGCTGCAGATGCTCATAGGCCACCGCCAGTTCCTTGATGTGCTCAATACGCCCGGCCTCAATGGCATGTTGCATGTTTTCGAGAAACATCAGATGTAACTGGCAGACACCTTCCGGCGTACACAGCAAGGACTCACTCATCTCGGCTGCGATCGTGATCGGAATATGCTCATGTTCGGCAATTGCCTCAATTTCACCGCGATCGAGGTCGCAATAGTCCAGAACGTCTTGAATCGATAACATCGGATCCTCCTTCAATTGGAAAAATAGGAGGCAGGTCAATACTGCCTGCTGATTATTTTTCTGGGATCCGCCTTGTCGTCGTTATGGGTGGGGATAATCTGTTTTTAGTTCAAAAAACAGAAAAATCAAGAAATACACGCAATCAGATCTGGAGACGACCGTCTGGCAAGGGATACGCGAATTGTATCCGGCTGAGGGTTGGCAAAAGGTCGAGGCGGGTTTCTTTCTTGAGTTGCACGGCGCAGGCGCGCATGTCATCCAGCGATACATCGACCGGATTGCCACCAGTAGCAAAAGCGATGGTGTTGCCGCTATCGCACGAGGGGAAAACGGCGACTCGCTCGTCGAAGGCGCTCCGGATACGTTCGACGCTTCCCTGAAAACCTCTGTTCCAGCCGAGCAGGTTCAGGCCACACAGACCGTTGTCGCTCAGCCGGGCGCGACAGGCTTGGTAGAACGGCTCGGTATCCAGCACACCGGCCCGCCCCTCAGGGTCGTAGCCGTCGATCAGAATCAGGTCGAAGCGGCTCGTGCCGCCCAGCATGAAATCGGCGCCGCAGCCTATGCTTACATCGAGGCGTAGCGGATCGTCCGGTAACTTGAAGTATTGCCGGGCAATGAATTCAACCTGTGGATTGATCTCGACCACCGTAATCCGGCAGTTGGGCAGATAGCGATAGATGAACTTGGCCAGGGAGCCTGCGCCGAGGCCGATCAGCAACACATGGCGTGGCCAATGGCGTAAGGGGCGGAGTAACAGCCCGGCCATCATTTCGCGGGTATAGGCCAGTTCCAGCGACCACGGGCGCGCAATGCGCATGGCGCCCTGAATCCAGTCCGAGCCGAAGTGCAGATAACGCACGCCGGCTTCTTCGCTGATATCGACAGAGTGCTGGGTGGTCTTTCTTTTGGGTCGCATGGCTCTCCGCCGACTGGCCAGGGTAGGTGGCGTCCCCACCCGGAATCGAACCAGGAACTGCTCCTTAGGAGGGAGCCGTTATATCCATTTAACTATGGAGACGCGCCGGAGGTCCGCATTGTACTGTCGGCGGCAGCGTTGTGATAGATTTGAAAAGACCAATATTAATAAAGTGGGGAGAAATACCATGGTCAGTGGTTTCGCGCGGCGCCCGATAGCCCAGCAACTCATCCTGGCGACCATTGCAGCCTTGGTCGTTGTTTTCTCAGTGATGGCCTTGATCGTGCAGAAGAAGGCAGATAACTCAGCGATTGCTGTGGCCGAGGCCAATTTGGGGCATGAGGCCAAACTGATGGCCGGTATGCTCGATTCGGTTTTCGATGCGGTCAAGGTGCGCGGCGACGACGAGTCGCAGTTCTTCCGGAAATACATCGGCAACGTGCCTGAGCCTGGTGTCGGTCTGGTCAAGACCGGCGATGTCGATTTGCCCATGGTCAGATTGGGTAGCGAAATTCTCAATGGCAATGATCGTCTGCTGAAGGCCTTTCGCGACCTGGCAGGAAGCGATGGCGCGTTTTTGATGGTGCGCGACAACAAGGTTTATCGCCTGGCGACCCTGCTCAAGGACAAGGATGGCAAATCCATGAACGGCGTGCCGCTGCCCGATGGCGACCCGGTCGCCAAGGCGCTGCTGGCCGGTGAGGATTATCAGGGCTTGGCCATCCGGGGCGGCAAATACAACTTCAGCACTGTCAAACAAGTGAAGGGGGCTGATGGCAAGCCGTGGCTGGCTTATTCGGTACGGATTTCCCTCGACAAGGAACTCAAACGGATTCGCGACCAGTTCGGAGCCCTGGTTGCCGGCAAGACAGGCTATGTCTATATCGCCCGCCCAACCGATGAAAAGGGCATCGGCGAGTTTGTCATGCACCCGAAGTTCCAGCAGCAGCAAATCGGCGAGGTCGATATGCCCGAAGCGACTCGCGGAATACTTCGTCAGGTATTGGCCCAGAAAAATGGTCTTTTCCGTTACTCGATGGCTGACAGCAGCGGGGCTGAACGCGAAAAGATCGTCTACGCCGCGACCTCGTCGGCCTGGGGATGGACGGTTGGCACCGGCAGCTGGCTGGACGAATATCTCGAGGAAAGCCGTGCCTTGCGCAATTTGCTGATCGTCATCAGCGTCGCTGCCGCTTTGGTGCTGGCCACGCTGGTCTATCTGCTGGTCAGTTTCCGTCTGCGTTCGCTGGGGCAGATGGTTCAGGACGTGGAACGCATCAGTCAGGGCGATTTGCGCGCGGTGGTGCAAGGGGCTGAGCCAGACAGTCGTAATGAAGTGCATGCCATCGCGACCGCCTTTAACCATATGGCGGAAAGCATGCGCAATCTGGTCCGTGGCGTTTCCACCTCCTCGTCGCAAGTCGCTGTCGCCGCCAGCGAGTTGCAGGACGCCGCCAGTTCGGCCCTGGCTGCTTCCGAGCAGGCTTCTGTCTCGGCGTCTGGCATTGCCGCTTCGGTCGAGGAGTTGTCGGTCAGCATCACGCATGTCGCCGATAACGCCAATCATGCGGCTCAGATCTCCGCCGACACCAAAGAGGTGACCGGTTCAGGGCGTGAAGTGGTGTCCCGTGCGATGACCGAACTGGAGCGTGTGGCGGGCGATATCAACGAATCGGCTGTGCTGATTCAGTCCCTCGGCGAGCGCTCGAAGCAGATTTCCAGCGTGGTCGGCGTGATTCGTGAAATTGCCGATCAGACCAACCTGCTGGCACTCAACGCGGCCATTGAGGCGGCTCGCGCCGGTGAGCAAGGGCGTGGCTTCGCTGTGGTAGCGGACGAGGTGCGCAAGCTGGCCGAGCGGACCTCAGTCTCGACCCAGGAGATTTCCACGACTGTTCATGCCATTCTGGAAGAAACAAGTCGGGCCGTTCAACGCATGCAGGATGTCAGTACCAACATGAGTGGCAGCGTTGGCATGGCCCGTCAGGCGGGGGATTCGCTGGAGATTATCGATCAGCGGGCGCAGCAGACTGTCGAGGTGGTGCACGGGATTGCTGACAGTACGAGAGAGCAGAGTTCGGCCAGCCAGGAGATTGCCCGCCTGGTCGAAAACATTGCCCAGTCGGCCGAGGGCAGCAACAGCCGCGCTGTCCGCAACAGCGAGCGGGCGCAGAATCTGCAACGTCTGGCGGCCGATCTTCAGGCGCAGCTATCCCGCTTTACCACCTGATTGCCCGGCAAGCGGATAAAATTCGCTTCTTCCCAACGCGGCGCCTTGCGGGGCGCCGTTTTTATTGCGACCAATGCCCTATTTCAAACTGACTGACGCCTGCCTTGCCTACGGCCACGTGCCGCTTCTTGATCACGCCGATTTTCTGCTCGATCCCGGCGAACGGGTGGCCCTGATCGGCCGCAACGGCACCGGAAAATCATCGCTCCTGGCCGCGATGGCTGCGGGTAGCGGGCGGGGGCGTCTGGACGATGGCGAAGTCTGGGTGCAGCCCGGTATTCGTGTCGGCTATGTGTCGCAGGAGCCACCTTTCGATGCCGAATCGACGGTCTTTGAGGCGGTCATTTCCGGCATGGGCGAGAACGCGACCCTGTTGGCGGAGTACCACGAGGTGTCGCACAAGCTGAGCGAAGTCGATGCGGACCACGACCTACTGCTCGAACGGATGTCAGCACTGCAGCACGAACTGGAATCGCGTGGTGCGTGGGCCTACGAGGCGCAGGCCGAGCGCGTCATCGAACGTTTCGGGCTGGACCCGGATGCCAGGGTCGGCAGCCTGTCCGGCGGCCAGAAGAAGCGTCTGGCGCTGGCTCAGGCCCTGGCGGTCGCACCCGAGGTGCTGCTGCTCGACGAGCCGACCAACCACCTCGACATTGCGGCCATCGAATGGCTGGAAAACCTGTTGATCGAATCCGGTGTCACGCTGTTTTTCATCACCCACGACCGTTCCTTCCTCGACCGCGTCTGTACCCGTATCGTCGAGCTCGATCGCGGCAAGCTGGTCAGCTTTCCCGGCAGCTTCAAGGAATACCAGTTGCGCAAGGAGGCGCTGCTGCATGAAGAGGGGCTGGCCAACGCGCGGGCCGACAAGTTGCTCAAGGAAGAAGAAATCTGGATTCGCAAGGGCGTCGAAGCGCGGCGGACTCGCGCCGTGTTCCGAGTCCAGCGGCTGGATAAACTGCGGGCGGAACGTCAGGCGCGGCGCGAACGGATGGGCAAGGTCAATCTGCAGCTGGACTCCGGCGACAAGAGCGGCAAGCTGGTGGCCGAACTGGAGCATGTTTTCAAATCCTACGGTGAAAAGACTATCGTTCGCGATTTTTCAACCCGTATTCAGCGCGGCGACAAGATCGGTCTGATCGGTCCCAACGGCGCCGGCAAGACGACGCTGCTCCGCTTGATCCTCGACGAAATCAAGCCGGATTCCGGCATCGTGCGCCAGGGTACGAAAATGGATATCGCCTATTTCGACCAGTTCCGCACCCAGCTCGATCCCAATTCGACGCTGTCCGATGTCATTTCTCCGGGCTCGGATTGGGTTGATATCGGCGGTGCTCGCAAGCACGTCATTGGCTACCTCGAAGACTTCCTGTTTGCCCCCGAGCGCGCCCGTTCACCGGTCAGTTCGCTGTCCGGTGGCGAGCGTAACCGCCTGCTGCTGGCCCGTCTGTTCGCTAAACCAGCCAACGTGCTGGTCCTCGACGAACCGACCAACGACCTCGACATCGAAACGCTGGAACTGCTCGAAGAGCTGCTGCAAACCTACGAAGGGACGCTGTTCCTGGTCAGCCACGACCGGACTTTCATCGACAACGTGGTGACCCAGACCATCGCCGCCGAAGGCGATGGCGTCTGGAAGGAATACGCCGGCGGTTACACCGACTGGGCGACCTACAAGGCCAGCGTGGCCAAGGAAACGCCGAAGGCCAAGGCAGAAGCAAAGCCCGTCGCCAAGGCGCCGGAGCCCGTCAAGTCCGCTGAACCGGCCAAGCCGAAAGGCGAGAAGCTGTCCTGGAAAGAGCAGCGTGAACTGGACGAGCTACCCGGAAAAATCGCCGGGCTGGAAGCCGAGCAGGCCGAACTGGGCAAGCGTCTCGAAGATGCTTCCCTTTACCAGTCCGATCCGGCTGCGGCGCAAAAGGCATCCGAGCGCCTGGCTGCCATCGATGACGAGCTGATGGTGCTGCTCGAACGTTGGGAAGGACTCGAATCACGCGCCGGGAACCCGGCGTAAGTCTGGCGCTCCAACAGGCCAATTCGAGAAAGCCGATATGAGCACCAGCAACACCACCTGGCGTACCCCGCTGATCATCCTGACTGTTGGCTGCGTCATCCTGACCTTGTCGATGGGGGTGCGTCATACGGCTGGTCTCTTCCTGCAGCCGATGACGAGCGATCATGGCTGGAGTCGCGAAACCTACTCTTTTGCTTTTGCCATCCAGAATCTGGTTTGGGGACTGGCTTCGCCTTTTGCCGGTGCCATCGCCGATCGCCATGGCGCCGGGCGTACGGTGGTGAGTGCCGCCGTGCTCTATGTGATTGGGCTGGTCCTGATGTCGCAGGCCGGCACGCCGCTCAGCCTTGATCTCTCGGCCGGCGTGCTGATCGGCCTTGGCCTGTCGGGAACCACTTTTGCGGTGATCATGGGCGTCATCGGTCGCCATACGACGCCGGAACGGCGCAGCATGGCGCTCGGCATCGCCAGTGCTGGCGGCTCGCTGGGCCAGTTTGCGGTGTTACCGATCGGCCAGATGCTGATCTCCACTTACGGCTGGCAGAGCGCCCTGGTCTTGCTGGCCTGTGGCGTCGGCTTGATTGCACCGCTCGCCTATGCCATGGCCGATGGTCATAAACCGTCGGCTGGTGCCGGGCAGTCGGTGGCTGAGGCGCTGCGCGAAGCGAGTGGCGAGCGCAGCTTTCATTATCTGTTCTGGGGCTATTTCGTGTGCGGCTTCCAGACAGCCTTCATCATGCTGCACCTGCCCTCCTATCTGGTGGATTCAGGCATGTCGGCCAATGTTGGCATGACGGCCGTGGCGCTGATCGGCCTGTTCAATGTCTTCGGCTCGTTCATCTTCGGCTGGGGGGGCGGGCGGTCGAGCAAAAAGAACCTGCTGGTGTTGATCTACGGGCTGCGCGCCGTGGCGATCCTGATCTTCATGCTGGTTCCCCTGACCACTGCCGTGGCCTGGGTGTTCGCTGCGGTGATTGGCCTGCTGTGGCTGGGTACCGTGCCGCTGACCAACGGACTGATCGCCCAGATTTTCGGGCTGCGCTACATGTCGATGCTGACCGGGGTTGTTTTCCTCGGTCACCAGTTAGGCAGTTTCCTCGGTGCCTGGTTGGGGGGGCGGATTTTCGACGAGACCGGCTCCTACTCATTGGCCTGGTCGCTGGCAATTGGCCTGTCGGTTCTAGCGACGCTATGTTCCTGGCCGATCGACGAAAAACCGCTGGCCCGCCAAGGGGTGGCGGCTTGAGGCCGCAGTGGCGCTGGTTTCTCAGTGGCGTTGGCGTGGCGCTCGGGCTATTGCTGCTGGCGTTGATTTTCGCAGCCTATCAGGCACCTGAATTGCTGCTCGACTGGGCCAACCTGCGTTACTGCGGCTAGCCCTGGCCGAGGGGGGCGTGCCCGACTGATTTTGGCCGCCGATTAATCAGTGCCTTGGCCGTCGGCCTCGCGGGCTGGCATCGGTTCAAGGCCCAAGCGCTGGCGCACGGCTTCCGGGGTGATGTTCAGCAACTGGCCGATATCCTTGTAATCGTCGGGGAGCGCGGCATCATCCCAGCCATGCGAGGAGTGTCGCGCCAGGCGAACGGCGAGGGTGACATTCTTGACTCGCGGCTGTTCGGCGTTATCGTCATCGATCAGCGTTTGCAGCAATGCAGGCAGGTGCCAGACGCGACAGAGTTCGTGCTGAATTTGGAAAAAGGTGAAACCCAGGGTGTTCTTCTGAGCATCGGCGCTACGCATCGTCGGATCGGCTTTTTGCTGTTCGAGAATGCGCAGGCCTAGTCGTGGTGCGGAACACCACACCAGAAGTTCCGCCAGGTCGTGCAGCAGCGCGGCGATACGCACTTCTTCCATGTTGATGTCGTGGCGCCAGATGGCCCATTCCTGCGCGTAGTCAGCGGCACGCTGGGCGCGACGAATGATCTGCAGGACACCGAGCAAGGCTTGCGGACCACCTTCCTTGAGCTGATCCTCGATGGTGAACAGTTCGCTGAAGCGGTTAAAGAAGGGTTCTATCCCGGCCATCATTACTGCACTGGCAATGGTGGTGATGTCATGCTGCAGCGAACGACCACGCATTGGCTGAATGAAAGCCAGTACCCGCACCGTCATGATTGGGTCTTGCAGAATCAGCCGTGCCAGTTCGCGGGCGTCGACCCGATCCAGATTGGCCCGCATTTCCTCGATTCGCCGCTTGGTGACACGCAGGACCGGTAGGGCATTATTGCTGAAGAGCAGTGTCCAGGAGTCGATGTCCGGCAACGGATGGTCGAGCATGTTGTATGAGCCCTTGAAATTGGTTTCGGATCAAGCACGGGGAGTTTAAGGGGGCGGGCGGTGCCGGGCAAGGGTAGGGCCATGCGATAATCGGCCAAGCTTAAACATTCCCCTTCATGCCATGCGCTACGCCATTGTTCCCGTTACCCCTTTTGAACAGAACTGCACCGTTTTCTGGTGTGAAAATACCCGCCAGGCGGCAGTGATCGATCCGGGTGGCGACGTAGAGCGCATCCTGCGCCTGCTTGAGGATGAAAAGCTGACGCTGGCCAAAATTCTTGTCACCCATGGTCATATCGACCATGCTGGCGGTGTGGCGGTGCTGGCCGAGCAGACGGGAGTCCCCATCGAGGGGCCGCATGAGGAAGATCGTTTCTGGATTGAGGGCATGCCGCAACAAAGCAAGATGTTCGGCTTCCCGAATGTCCGGAGCTTTGAGCCGACTCGCTGGTTGAATGCTGGTGACAAGGTGACTTTTGGCGAGGTCGAGCTTGATGTCCTGCATTGCCCCGGCCATACGCCTGGTCATGTCGTTTTCTTCCATGCCCCCAGCCGGTTGGCACAGGTCGGTGATGTGCTGTTCCAGGGCTCGATCGGTCGGACCGATTTCCCCCGTGGCGACTACGACACCCTGATCCGCTCGATCACGGAACAACTCTTTCCGCTGGGCGACGACGTCGATTTCATTCCCGGCCACGGCCCGATGTCGACCTTTGGCGAAGAGCGCAAATACAACCCCTTCCTCAGCGGTCGTTTCGGCTGATCAGGCCGCCGGCCGGATTTTTGCCGCCCAACTGTACGCATTGAGCTGAGCATCAAGATAGGTGTCGGCACCGATGCCGAGTTTTTCGAGCAGCGTGGCAGCCAGCGACAATTCGTGCTTGTCAGCAGCGTCGAGCACGCCGAGCAGTTGGCCCAGCGCTCCGTCATGTGCTGCCAGCGCTTCGTGGACGACAGGTGGCAGCGGCAGTTGATGGACGATGTCCGACATGGACATGTTGAGCAAGACGTCGAGCAGCGAGAAGGTGCCGATCATGAAGGCCGTGTCTTCCGGGTTTTCGAGTGTCGGGTCGAGTCGGCCAACCAATAGTTCGAGAATACGGCCGCGCGAGGCCGCCTTCTGGAGCAATGGGGTCGGGTGCTGCCCGTTATTCGGGTCGGAATAGACCAGCAACTGCAGCCAACGCTGCAACTGGCGGCGACCAAGCAGGTTGATCGCCTGGGTGAAACTGGTAATCGGGCTGCGCGGGGCCAATGCCGCCGAATTGACCAATCGGAGCAGGCTGTACGACAGCTTTGCTTCCTCGCGAAAAACAGTTTCAAGGGCGCCGGTATCGGCATCCCCTTCAATCAGGGTCAGTAATTTGAGCAGCTTGAGTCGGGTGATGTCGGCCTTGCTGTTGCTGGCCGAACGAGTCAGCAGGAATTCGCTGGTGGACAGCGCACAGGCGTTGCCCAACAACCACTCGCGATCACTGTGAGAATGCACATCGGTCGCGACGATCGTGGTGCGACTGGCCATGCCGTGTAGCGTGAAGGGCGGCAAGCAGCGAGCGTGGCTGGCACCGATCAACAAATAATCCCAGGTTCCGGTTGCCGGCAATTTGGCATTTGCCGATGCCATCAGTCCGACCTTGCATTTGCCTCGGCGTCGCTCGGCTTCCAGTTGCTTGAGCGAATCTTCGTTCTCGAGGGCGGTTTGTGCCGGGAAAACGCTGACCGAGCGTTCGCCCAGGCGCGCCAACTCAGTGCACTTGCTGGATGCCGGAAGGAGCCATGGTAGCCGCTGATCGAATTCGTCTAGCTGTGGCGAAGCGCAAAGCCGGGCGAGGATTTTGTCATTCGCGCCGGGCGCCAACTCGGCCTGATAGCCCGACCATGCGTCATCAGTGCCGAGCAGTGGCTGGACAAAAACGGGGTCCGAATGATTCATTGCATATTCTCGCGATTACTTTTGTTAATACTAACAAACTTGCCAGAAGGAGTCTTGGCTGGGGGTTAAAATATTCGCCAAATCCGGCCTGGCGTTGCGTCGCCGTATAATCGCCAGATGCCTCCCGATTACTGGATCCAAGCGATAAGCGATCTGTCGCGCCGCGATGCCGCCATGGCCGAACTGGTCGAGCGCTATGCCGGCTTGTCGCTGGTTTCTCGCGGCGATGCGTTTATGACCCTGGCCCGTTCCATCATTGGCCAGCAGATTTCGGTCAAGGCGGCCGATTCGGTTTGGCGGAGATTTTCCGAGCAGGTGGGAAGCGTCACGCCGACACAGATACTGGCTGTGGGCGAGAGTGGATTGGCCGGCTGTGGTCTGTCGAAACGGAAAACCGAGTATTTGTGTGATCTGGCCAGTCATTTTTCCAGCGGGCAACTTGATCCAACCGCCTGGAGCGGGCTGGACGACGAAGCGATCATCACCGAACTGGTTGCGGTCAGAGGCATCGGTCGATGGACGGCCGAGATGTTCCTGATCTTCAACTTGATGCGGCCCGATGTCTTTCCTCTCGATGATATCGGCCTGCAGCGCGCGGTAAACGAACATTATTTCAAGGGTGAAAAACAGCCGCGCAAGATCCTGGCTGAATTCGGCGAACGCTGGCGCCCTTGGCGTTCCGTCGCGACCTGGTATCTGTGGCGCAGCCTTGATCCGGTGCCTGTCGAGTACTGAGGCGGTAGCCTTTCTGCCTTTGGGGTAAAATGCGCCCCAACTTAGCAAACGAGCAGTCCATGAAAACAAGTTTCCTCGACTTCGAACAATCCATTGCCGATCTTGAAGCCAAGATCGAAGAGTTGCGCTTCGTGCAGGATGATTCCGCCGTCGATATCTCCGAAGAGATCGGTCGCCTGGAGAAGAAGAGTGGCCAGCTGACCAAGGACATCTATGCCAAGCTGACACCGTGGCAGATATCCCAGGTGGCCCGCCATCCGCAGCGTCCCTACACGCTGGATTACCTGTCGCTGATCTTCACTGATTTCGAAGAATTGCACGGCGATCGCGCCTTCGCTGATGACCATGCCATCGTCGGTGGTCTGGCCCGCTTCAATGGTCAGCCGGTCATGGTGATTGGCCATCAAAAAGGCCGCGATACCAAGGAAAAAATTTACCGTAACTTCGGCATGCCGCGCCCCGAAGGCTATCGCAAGGCCTTGCGCCTGATGAAGCTGGCCGAGAAATTCGGCATTCCGGTCATGACCTTTGTCGATACGCCGGGTGCTTACCCCGGCATCGATGCCGAGGAGCGTGGTCAGTCCGAAGCCATCGGCCGCAATCTGTACGTGATGGCCGAACTGAAGGTGCCGGTCATCGTCACCATCATTGGCGAAGGTGGTTCTGGTGGTGCGCTGGCCATCGCCGTCGGCGACACCTTGCAGATGCTGCAATATTCCACTTATTCCGTGATTTCGCCGGAGGGCTGTGCTTCCATTCTGTGGAAGAGCTCGGAGAGGGCTCCGGAAGCGGCCGAAACGATGGGTATCACGGCGCAGCGCCTGAAAACCCTGGGGCTGGTCGACAAGATCGTCAACGAACCGCTCGGTGGTGCACATCGCGATCATGCGGCCATGGCGCAAAACCTCAAGAAGGCCTTACAGGATGCGCTGAAGCAGCTTTCCGGGCTATCTACCGCCGAACTGCTGGCAACGCGCTACGAGCGGCTGATGAGCTATGGCCGCTTCAAGGAACAGGCTGTCAGCTGACCTGCCCGCACGGGTCGGCGCCTTTCTCGCTGCCCGTCTTGCCCCGTCTGAGCGCCTTGCAGTAGGGCTATCCGGTGGCTGCGATTCTGTCGTCCTGCTGCATCTGCTGACCCGGCTGGGATTTGCCGGGCGGCTTGATGCCATCCATGTCCATCATGGACTCTCGCCGAATGCCGATGCCTGGGCCAAGTTCTGTGCCGATTATTGCACCGGCCTGGGCGTTCCGCTGACCATTCGCCATGTCTCCGTCGATACCGCTTCCGGTTTGGGGCTGGAGGCGGCGGCGCGCAAGGCCCGCTACTCGGTCTTTGCCGAAGTCGCCACTGATTCCCTGTTGCTGGGCCATCACCGTAGCGATCAAGCAGAAACCGTGCTGTTCAACCTGCTACGTGGTACCGGCGTGACCGGGGCCGCCGGAATGCCGGCTGAACGACAATTCGGCCGCTTGCGTTTGCTCAGGCCGCTTCTTGCTAGCTCCCGCAACGAAATCGAAGCCTATGCCATGTCCGCCGGGCTGGCCTGGATCGACGACGAGAGCAACGCCGACGTCTCTTTGACCCGAAATTTTCTTCGCCATGAGGCCCTGGCCGCACTTGCCCAGCGTTTTCCTGCGGCTGAAGCATCGCTGGCGCAGGCGGCAGCCAATTTTGGCGAGGCGGCTGCTTTGCTGGATGAGCTGGCCGAACAGGATTGGCAACAGATTGGCGACGGGGAGGCGGCACGTCTATCGGAAATGCGAATGCTCTCCTTGCCGCGCCTGAAGAATCTGCTGCGTCATCGCTTGCGCCGCCTCGGATGGCAGGTTCCGGTGGCGACCCGACTCGATGAGTTTGCCCGCCAATTGCAGTCAGCCGGCCCGGACCGCCATCCAGAACTGGTCTTGCCGGACGGTAAAATGTGGGCCGGACGTGGCTTGCTGCACTGGATGCCGGAAAAATAACAAACTCTTACCAAGCGCCTTTCCGCGGTGATTGGCCTTCAGTTACAATCAACAGATTACTTTCTTCATATACAGGCCATGATTACCGGATCCATTGTCGCCATCGTTACGCCCATGCATGAGGATGGCAGCCTCGATTTGAACTCCTTTCGCAATCTGCTCGACTTCCATGTGCAGGAAGGCACTGATGCCATCGTAGTCGTTGGTACGACCGGCGAATCGCCGACGGTCAACGTCGAGGAGCATTGTGAGCTGATCAAGGTCGCCGTTGATCATGTCGCCGGCCGCATTCCGGTAATTGCCGGAACCGGAGCCAATTCGACGGCTGAAGCCATCGAGCTGACCGAGTTCGCCAAGAAGGCCGGTGCCAACATGGCGCTGTCCGTCGTGCCCTACTACAACAAGCCGACCCAGGAGGGCCTCTATCGCCACTTCAAGGCGATTGCCGAAGCGGTCGAGCTGCCGGTCATTCTCTACAACGTGCCGGGCCGTACCGTTGCCGACATGTCCAACGACACCATTCTGCGCCTGGCCGAAGTGCCGGGCATCGTCGGTGTCAAGGATGCGACCGGCAACATTGATCGGGCCTGTGATCTGATCGCCCGTGCCCCGAAGGATTTTGCTCTCTACACCGGCGATGACATGACAGCTGTGGCGACGATCAGTCTCGGTTTCCACGGTGATATTTCGGTGACGGCCAATGTGGCACCGCGCCTGATGCACGAAATGTGCGTCGCCGCTGCCAGTGGCGACATCGCCAAGGCCCGGGAAATTCACTTCAAAGTACTTGCCTTGCACCGCGATCTGTTCTGCGAAGCCAATCCAATCCCGGTCAAGTGGGCTGTGCACAAGCTGGGCCTGATGCCCAATGGCATCCGCCTGCCCCTGACCACGCTTTCCGAAGCCAATCAACCACGTGTCCTGGCTGCGCTGCGCCAGGCCGGCCTCGTCGCCTGACGGAGTAAAGAAAATATGAATCGTCGGCTTTCCGGCCTCGCCCTTTCCCTGCTGGCATTAGCGCTGGCCGGATGCGGCATTCTCCCTGACTCCCGCAAGATCGAATACAAGTCGGCCGGCAAAGCGCCGACGCTTGAAGTGCCTCCAGATCTGACGCAGATCACTCGTGATGACCGCTATCTGGTGCCCGATGCCGCCGGCAAGGGTAGTGCGACATTCTCAGCCTACAGCGCCGACCGGACCCCGCTGGCCCAGGCTCAGAATTCCGTGGTGCTGCCGCAGGTCGACAAAGTTCGTGTCGAACGCTCTGGCAATCAGCGTTGGCTGGTCGTTGCCGTTCCGGCAGATAAGCTGTGGGATACGGTCAAGGACTTCTGGCAGGAAACCGGCTTCATCATTTCGGTCGAACGCCCCGAAGCTGGTGTGATGGAAACCGACTGGGCCGAAAACCGCGCCAAGATCGGCCAGGATTTCATTCGCAATACGCTGGGCAAGTTGCTGGACTCCCTCTACTCGACAGGGGAGCGGGACAAATTCCGCACTCGCTTCGAGCCGGGTGCTACGCCGGGAACGACTGACGTTTTCATCAGCCACCGTGGCATGGAAGAGGTCTATACCTCATCGGCCAAGGATGATACCCGGTGGCAGCCGCGTGCTGCTGATCCGGAGCTGGAAGCAGAAATGCTGCGCCGCCTGATGGTGCGCCTGGGTTCTGAAGAAAAACGAGCCGAAGTCTCGCTCGCTGCCGCCAAGGCTGAACCGCGCGCCAAGCTGGCCAAATCCGATGATGGCGCCGGAACCCTGGAGGTATTCGAACGTTTTGACCGTACTTGGCGTCGTGTCGGTCTGGCGCTGGATCGCGTCGGCTTTACCGTCGAAGATCGCGACCGTTCGCGTGGCCTGTACTTCGTGCGTTACGTCGACCCGGAAGTCGATAACCGCAAGAAGGATGATGGTTTCCTGTCCAAGCTGACCTTCTGGAAGAGCGCTGAGCCGGCCAGTTCCAAGGTGCAGTACCGCATCTACGTCAGCGAAGATGGGCAACAGAGTGTTGTCAAGGTTCTGTCCAGCGAGGGCGGTACCGACAAGTCGGAAACTGCAAAGAAGATTCTCGGCCTGCTCCTTCAGCAGTTGCAGTGATCCGTTTTGCCTCGCTCGGCAGTGGCAGCGCAGGCAATGCGCTGCTGGTCGAGCATGGGGCAACCTGCCTGATGCTCGATTGCGGCTTCGGGTTGCGGGAAACCGTAACCAGGCTGCAGCGTCTGGGCCGGCAATCGGCCGATCTGGCCGGTATTCTTGTTACCCATGAACATGGCGACCATGTCGGCGGAGTTTTCCGGCTAGCCCGTAAATTCGGGCTCCCGATATGGATGACGCATGGGACCTGGGGTGCCTGTCGGGACGATGGTGATGGCATCGATCTGCGCATTATCGATAGTCATCGTTCCTTTACTGTCGGTGACCTCGAGATCTTGCCGTTTCCTGTGCCGCATGATGCGCGGGAACCCGTTCAGTATGTGTTTTCGGGGGCGGGACGTCGTCTGGGTGTGTTGACCGATATTGGCGAAACGACCCCGCATGTCTGCGAAGTATTATCCGGCTGCGCTGGCTTGGTTCTTGAGTTCAACCATGATGCCGAGATGCTTGAGCGCTCAACCTATCCGATTTCGCTCAAACGGCGAATCTCCGGGCGCTATGGTCATTTGGAAAATTCCGCAGCCGCTGCACTTCTTAATTTGATTGACTGCTCAAACCTTCAACATCTGGTGGCGGCCCATTTGAGCGAGCGTAATAACCTGCCAGAGCTGGTGGTGCGCCTGATTAGCGAGACGCTGGCTTGCCCGCCTGAGCAGGTGGGGGTGGCGACGCCGGAAGACGGATTTGATTGGCGCAGCTTGGTGTAGAAAAGTTGATGGGCAATAAAAAACGGGGCCGAAGCCCCGTTTTTTATTGGTGCAAGAAGTAGTATTACTTCTTGGCGGCTTCAGCGGCAGCCGGAGCAGCGGCTTCGGCCGGCTTGGCGGCTTCAGCGGCAGCCGGAGCAGCGGCTTCAGCCGGCTTGGCGGCTTCAGCGGCAGCCGGAGCAGCGGCTTCAGCCGGCTTGGCAGCTTCAGGAGCCGGGGCGGCAACCGGAGCCGGGGCCGGAGCGGCAACAGCCGGCTCTTCCTTCTTGCCGCAAGCGGACAGGGCAACAGCGATCAGAGCAGCAACGAGAATAGACTTATTCATGGGATTTCCTTATCGACAAGAACCAATATAATCTGATTATTCAGAGGTCAGGAGCTACCTGACCAGTCCAAGATTATATCAATATATTGCCGTTGTTGGGCGCGGGTTGTTGCTCTGCATCATGGCAGTTGCGTATCACAGCCCCAGGGTGGTGACAGTTACGCTTTCCCCACCTTCTGTCCAGATTTCACGAAAACGTGTCAGATACGGACGAATTTCATCGATTTCATCGATCAGCAATTTGCTGCGGGGCAGGTCGCGTTCAAAGCGGATCAGGGCATGCTTGTCATCGACGATAATCATGCTGTCCCGCAGATGGGCCAGTTGGGGTGGTGTTTCCTGCACTGCCGCGGTGTGCCCGTAGGTGCTCAGAAGCCTTAGCAATATTGGTTGCTGTTGACGTAGCGGCGTTGCATTTCGGAGCGCTATTTGCAGGATATCGTCGTGCCCGCTTTGCAGAACGCGCTTGTTGCAGGCCAGGCGGGGTTCCGATTCCAGCTTCAGAGAGAGCAAATCTTCGTCGTAAATTCTGATTTTATGGCTGGCAATGACCAATAGCCGGTCAATTGCCGTCTGATAGTCTGCCCAGGTGGTGATCAATTCGCGAGCCATGGCGCTTAGTGTAACCGATTGATAGAATTCGCGCTTTTTCGGAGTTGACCGTGCC
>JAGTRV010000341.1 GCA_018262245.1 Pseudomonadota bacterium
GAAATCGTCATGGACGAGGTCTTCGTACCAAACGAGAACCTGCTGCCCGGCGTCAGCGGGCTGAAGGGGCCATTCACCTGCCTGAATTCCGCCCGCTACGGCATCGCCTGGGGCGCGCTGGGTGCCGCCGAGGCCTGCTGGCATACGGCCCGCCAATACACGCTGGATCGCAAACAATTCGACAAGCCGCTGGCCGCCAACCAGCTGATCCAGAAAAAACTGGCTGACATGCAGACCGAAATCACGCTCGGCATCCAGGGCGCGCTGCGCCTCGGCCGCATGATGGACGATGGCAGCGCGACACCGGAAATTGTCTCGATGATGAAGCGCAACAGTTGCGGCAAGGCCCTCGACATTGCCCGCACCGCGCGCGACATGCTTGGCGGCAACGGCATCTCCGACGATTTTGGCGTTATCCGGCACTTAGTGAACCTGGAAGTGGTCAATACCTACGAAGGGACGCACGACGTGCACGCCCTGATCCTTGGCCGGGCCCAAACCGGGATTTCGGCTTTCTAGGCATCCTCGGAGGCTCCCCAATGCAAACTCGACCGAACCAGACCTATCAGGCCATCGTGGCCGCCCCCGGTTTCTGCCTGGGGGTGCAGTGTGACGATGATGAAATCACCGGCATCGACTTTCTCGAACCACGCCCGGAAATCGCCGCCAGTTCTCCGCTGGCCGCCGAAGCGGTGCGTCAGCTCAAGGCCTACATCGCCGACCCGCATTTTGCCTTTGGCCTGCCCCTCAGACCAGCGGGCACGACCTTCCAGCGCCGTGTCTGGGAACAGATTTCCGCCATCCCGACCGGCCAGACGCACACCTATGGCGAAGTTGCGAAGAACCTGAAGAATGCCCCACGGGCCGTCGGCCAGGCTTGCGGATCGAACCCTTACCCGGTCGTCGTCCCCTGCCACCGCGTCGTCGCCACTGGCGGCGGACTGGGCGGTTTCGCCCGCGAACGGGGCGGCTTCCTGCTCGACGTCAAACGCTGGCTGCTGACGCATGAAAATAGCCTCCCAGGCTGACCTTTCCGAGATCGACAATTTCTGCGATGCCCTGTGGCTGGAAGACGGTCTGGCCAAGGCGACGCTGGACAGCTATCGCTCCGATCTCAGCCGGCTGGCCCTGTGGCTGGCCAACAACGCGTCCGAGCCGCTGCTCGACCTGCGCGAAACAACGCTGACCGCTTTCATCGCCCATCTCGCCAAGCAAACCCGCGCTACCTCGCAAGCCCGTTATCTGTCGACGCTGCGCCGTTTCTACCGCTGGCAACTTGGCCGTGGTCGCATCGTCGCCGACCCGACGCTCAAGCTGGCCAACCCGAGCCGACCATCGCGCCTGCCCAAGGTCATGTCGGAGAAGCAGGTCGAAGCCCTGCTCGATGCTCCCGACCTCGACACCCCGCTCGGCCTGCGCGACCGCGCCATGCTGGAAACCATCTACGCCACCGGCCTGCGCGTCTCCGAACTGGTCAACCTCAGGTTGCACGAGGTCAGTCTGGCCGACGGCGTGCTGCGCGCTCTCGGCAAGGGCAGCAAGGAACGGCTGGTGCCGCTTGGCCAATTGGCCATCGAGTGGATCAAGCGCTACCTGAACGAAGCCCGACCGGACATCCTGAACGGCCAGCACAGTGACGACCTGTTCATCACCGCCCGTGGCGGCGCCATGACCCGGCAGGCCTTCTGGCAACTGATCAAGCGCTACGCCCTGATCGCCGGCATCGCCCCGGAAAAGCTCTCCCCACACGTCCTGCGCCATGCCTTCGCGACCCACTTGCTCAACCACGGCGCCGATCTGCGCGTTGTTCAGCTCCTGCTCGGTCACGCCGACATCTCGACCACCCAGATTTACACCCACGTCGCCCGGGAACGCCTGAAGACCCTGCACGCCGTGCATCATCCGCGCGGCTGAAAGAAAACGCATGTCACCGATTGCCCTGAACGAAAACGAAGTCGAATTCATCGCCATTCGCGCCCAAGGGGCGGGCGGCCAGAACATCAACAAGGTGTCGAATGCGGTGCATCTACGTTTCGACATTGCCGCCTCCAGCCTGCCTGAGGAAATCAAGGCGAAGCTGCTGGCCATGCGTGACCAGCGGATCAGCAGCGACGGCATCGTCGTCATCAAGGCGCAGAAGCATCGCAGCCTCGAACGCAACCGGGAGGATGGTCTGGTCCGCCTGCGCGAACTGATTGCGGCGGCGGCCTTCGTGCCGACCGTACGCCGGGCGACCAAGCCGAGCCGCAGTTCGCAACGGAAGCGCGTCGACAGCAAGGTCAAGCGCGGCCAGGTCAAACTGCTGCGCAGCCGTATTGACGAATGACCAGTGGCATCAACCCGCCCGACACGCCATTGCCACGGTGCAACCAGTGCGCCCATTACTTCATCACCCACGAACTGCCGTTCCGCTATGGCTGCCGGGCGCTTGATTTCAAGAGCCGGCGCCAGCCGGTGCTCGATGTGATGGCGGCCTCCGGTCAAAGCTGCTTCTATTTCCAGCCCAAATCGCCCGCAAGCCAGGCGGGGTAGAATCAAACCCGGACCATGAACTGATCGCCATTCCCATGAGCAAAGCCGAACACGCCCCCGAAACCCAGGCCACCAAGTTCCTCAAGGCGAACAAGGTGCCTTTTTCCACCCACCTCTACGATTACGAAGAGCACGGCGGGACAAAGGTTTCCGCCCGCGAGCTGAACGTGGATGAACACGCGGTCGTGAAAACGCTGGTGTTCGAAGATGAAAACGCCAAGCCGCTGATCGTGCTGATGCACGGCGACTGCAAGGTATCGACCAAGGAACTGGCCCGGCAGATCAATTGCAAGAAGGTCGAGCCGTGCAAGCCGGAGGTCGCCAATCGCCACACCGGCTTTCTGGTCGGCGGCACCAGCCCCTTCGGCACCAAGAAGGCAATGCCGGTCCATAT